>CALRVO020000347.1:0-4983 GCA_943371595.1 Sphingomonas paucimobilis | reverse complement strand
AGGACGGGCACATCACGCCGCCCGCGGCGGAGTTGTCGGCGCGGCACTTGCCGACGCCCGTGCAGCGGTGGACGGCCTGGGCCAGGTCGCCGTCGTCGTGGGGGTAGGCCATCGCCAGGCGCGTACGCCGCCCGGTCAGCTCGATCGGGAACGAGCCCGCGAACCGCACGTCGGCGTCGATCGGGTCGGGGTCGACGAGCACGCCGGGGTTGAGCAGGTCGGTCGGGTCGAAGGCGTGCTTGATGCCGCCGAACATGGCGATGGCCTCCGCGGAGTACATGTGCGGCAGCAGCTCGGAGCGCGCCCGACCGTCACCGTGCTCACCCGACAGCGACCCGCCGTACTCCCCCACGAGCTTGGCGGCGTCGGTGAGGAACGCCCGCAGCACCTGGGTGCCGTCGGGGCGATCGAGCGGGTAGTCGAGGCGCACGTGCATGCAGCCGTCGCCGAAGTGGCCGAACGGCGCTGACGTCATGCCGTAGGACGTCACGAGCTCGTCGAAGCGGGCGAGGTAGGAGCCGAGCATGTGGGGCGGGACGGCGGCGTCCTCCCACCCGGGCCACGCCGGGCGGTCGGCGGGCGAGCGGCCGGCCATGCCGGCGCCGTCCTCGCGGATGCGCCACAGCCGGGCCTGCGTCACCGGGTCGGGCACGACGAGCGCGTCGACCCCCAGGCCGGCGCCCGCGAGCGCCTCGGCCCGGGAGCGCACCTCGTCGGCGTCGTCGCCGGCCAGCTCGACGAACAGCCACGCCGCTCCCTTCGGCAGCGGCGGCACCGCGCCCTCCCCGCGGCGGGCGCGCAGCACCGACAGCAGCCGGGAGTCGAGACCCTCGCAGGAGGTCGGCCCATGGGTGACGGCCGCCGGGGACGCCTCGCCGGCCGCGACGATGTCGTCGAAGCCGAGCACCACGACCACGCGGACCGGGGCGTCGACGACGAGCTTGACCGTCGCCTCGGTGATGACACCGAGGGTGCCCTCCGAGCCGACGAAGGCCTGGGTGAGGTCGAAGCGCTCGGGCAGCAGGTGCTGCGCGGCGTAGCCCGACACCTGCCGGCCGAACCGGTCGAGCTCGGTGCGGGCCGTGGCCAGGTGGTGACCCATGACGTCGCGCACGCCGTCGAGCACCGCGTCGGCCCCGGTCACCGTGGGGCGGCCTGCGGCGTCGTACCCGGTGGTGACGAGGTCGCCGGCGGCGGTGAGGAAGCGGAGCCCGGCGACGTTGTCGGAGGTGCGGCCGTAGGCCAGCGAGCGCGAGCCGCAGGCGTTGTTGCCGATCATCCCGCCGATGGTGCAGCGCGGGTGGGTCGACGGGTCGGGCCCGAAGCGCACGCCGTGCGGTGCGACCGCCTTCTGCAGCACCGCGTGCACGGTGCCGGGCTCGACGACGGCGGTGCGCGCCTCGGGGTCGATCGACAGCACCCGGCCGAGGTGGCGCGAGAAGTCGAGCACGATGCCGCGCCCGACCGCGTTGCCGGCCACCGACGTACCCCCGCCGCGCGAGGTGAGCGGCGTGCCGGTCTCGCGGGCCACCGTGAGGGCCGTGGCCACCTCCTCGACGCTGCGCGGCCGGACGACCGCCAGCGGCGGGATGCGGTAGAGGGAGGCGTCGGTGGAGTACATCGCGCGGGTGCCGGCGTCGGCCCGCACCTCCAGGCCCGCGGCCGTCAGGGCACCCACGACGTCGTTGCTCACAGAGGACACGCGTAACATGTTACTCATGCCCACCCTCACCCTTCCGGCCGACGCGGCCTCCCTGACCGACGCGGTCGTCGAGGCCGTGCGCGTCGGGGTGCAGCAGCAGCAGCTGGTGCCCGAGGAGGTCTACTCCGTCTACCAGCTCGCCGACCTGCTCGGCGTCTCCCGCAGCCCCGTGCGCGAGGCGATGCTGCGCCTGGCCGACGCGGGCCTGGTCGAGATCGCCCGCAACCGCGGCTTCAGGGTCGTCCTGCCCACCGCCGACGACGTCGCGGAGATCTTCGAGATCCGCCTGGCCCTCGAACCGGCCGCTGCGGCCCGGGCCGCCGGGCGCGACCGCCCCGACCTCGCCGACCACCTGCGGGCGATGGCCCGGGCCGCCGAGCAGCGCGACGAGCCGGCGTTCTGGTCGGCCGACCGCGCACTGCACCGCGCGATCCTGGTCGCGGCCGGCAACCGCCGCGCCGCGGAGATCGTCGAGCAGCTGCGCGCCACCACCGCCCTCCTCGGCCCCCCGACCACCGCCACCGGCCGTTCGCTCGTCGAGATCCTGGCCGAGCACCAGCCGGTCGTCGGCGCCGTGCTCGCCGGCGACGCCGCCCTCGCCGAGCAGGCAATGCGCGAGCACCTCGAGCACACCCGCGACCTCCTGACCGCACGGTGGTCGAGGAGCTCCCGCTAGGGAGCGTCACGAGACCACCCACCCGCAGCGGACGCACCCGGCCCGATCACCGTCCTCGGGGTGGACCAGACCGCTGTGCCGACCCCCTAGCGTCGAGGCCATGTCCGACATGAAGTTCCGCCAGCTCGGCAGCTCCGACCTCGAGGTCTCCGTGATCTCGCTCGGCAGCTGGCTCACCTACTCCGGCGGGGTCGAGCTCGACCAGACCCGCGCCTGCACCGAGGCGGCGTTCGACGCGGGCATCAACTTCTTCGACACCGCCAACGTCTACGGGCGCGGCGCCGCCGAGGAGGCGTGGGGCGAGATCCTCGCCGACCACCCCCGCGACTCCTACGTCATCGCCACCAAGGTCTTCGGGCAGATGTCCGACGACCCAGCCGACAAGGGCCTGTCCCCCGAGCAGGTCAGCAAGCAGATCGACGCCTCGCTCAGCCGGCTCCGCGTCGACCACGTCGACCTCTACCAGGCCCACCGCTTCGACGCCGAGACACCGCTCGAGGACACCGTCGAGGCGCTGCAGAAGGTCGTCACCGACGGCAAGGCGCGCTACCTCGGCTTCAGCGAGTGGACGCCCGACCAGGTCAGGGCGGCCATCGAGATCGGCGGCGAGGACCTCTTCGTCAGCTCGCAGCCTCAGTACTCCATGCTCTGGCGCGCCCCCGAGGACCAGGTCTTCCCACTCTGCATGGACCACGGGATCTCCCAGATCGTGTGGTCCCCGCTCGCCCAGGGTCTGCTGACCGGCAAGTACAAGCCGGGTCAGGACTTCCCGGCCGACTCGCGGTTCGCGCACGAGGAGATGGGTGCCGCCAAGAGCGTCATCTACTCCGAGGAGGCCGCCGAGGCGGTCCAGCGGTTGGTGCCCATCGCCGAGGGGCTCGGCATCAGCCTGGCCGAGCTGGCCCTCGCCTGGACCCTGCGCGGACCCGAGCTCGCCTCGGCGATCATCGGCGCGTCGCGGCCCGAGCAGGTCCACGCCAACGCTTCCGCCGCGGGCATCTCGCTCGACGACGACGTCGTGGCCGCCTGCGACGAGGCGCTGGGCGACGTCCCGGTCACCGGCCAGACCCTCGCGGTCCACGCCACGCCCTACATCAAGCGGCGGTAGTCGCCTAAGTCACATCGCGATGTTTTGCACTCGTAACCTACAGAGTGCAGACTGCACTATGTGATCAAGAGTGCAAGACGAGACCGTGCGGCGACGTCGCAGCACATCTCGCTGTGCGCCATGAGCCTGACCGCCGAGCGTGGCCTCGACGGCTTCACGATGGACGAGCTGGCCGCGGAGGCCGGTGTGTCACGCCGCACGCTGTTCAACTACTTCCCCGGCAAGCTCGACGCCGTGCTGGGTGAGTGGCCGGCCCTCGACGACGACGACGTCGACGAGTTCCGTGCGGGCGGACCCGCCGGCGACCTGCTGCTCGACCTGCGCACCCTGGTGCTGCCACTGCTCGGGGACAGTGAGATCGACCGCGACGTGCTCATGATGAGCCGGAGCGCGCTGCGCTCCAGCCCTCGCCTGATGGGGGCCATCCACGAGCGCTACGAGGCGATCAGCCACGACGTCATCGAGCACGTCGTGGCCCGCGAGGGATCCTCCTTCGGCAAGGCCAACGCCAAGGTCGCCGTGACGATCCTCGCGGCCCTCTTCGATGCCTCCCTCGACGCCTTCCTCGACGACCCACGCACGCGCTCGTTCGCCCACCACTTCGACCAGAGCCTCAGCACCGCCCGCTCGCTCCTCGGCGCCTGAGCACCGCCCGCTCGCTCCTCGGCGCCTGAGCACCGCCTCCCCACTGCGACCTTCCCCCTCAGGAGAGACACCCATGGCCACCTACCTCTACCGACTCGGCAAGACGGCGTACCGCCGTTGGCCGCTCTTCCTCGCCGGCTGGCTGACCCTGCTCGTCGTGGTCGTCGGGGCGGCCGCGGGCTTCGGCAAGCCGTTCAACGACGCCTTCACCATCCCGGGCATCCCCTCGGAGAAGGCCGCCGACCTGCAGTCGGAGCTGTTCCCCGGCTCCGAGGACGCCTTCGCCCAGGCCAACGTCAACGTCGTGGTCGCGGCTCCCGAGGGCAGCACCCTCGACCAGCCGAGGTACCAGGAGGCGGTCGACGCCCTGGTCGGGGACCTGTCGGCCCTGCCCCAGGTGTCGTCCGAGGAGGGGGCCAACCCGCAGCTCGGCAACCCGGTGGAGCTGGCCAAGGCGCAGACCGACACGCTGGTCGAGCAGGCGCAGCAGGCGGGCGGTGACGTGCAGAAGGCGCGCGACGACGCCCAGGCCATCTCGCCCCTGTCGGCCGACGGCCGGGCCGGCATCATCGCCTTCGACCTCGACGTCGACTCCCCCACCGACGTCGAGCAGTCGACGATCGACGCCCTCGACGACGCGATGCAGACCGCCCGCGACGCCGGGCTCACCGTCGAGGCCAACGGCGCCGGCTCCCAGGTGCAGTCGTTCGGGGGCGGCGCGGCCGAGGCCATCGGCATCGCCATCGCCCTGGTGGTCCTGCTGCTCACCTTCGGCTCGCTGGTGGCCGCCGGCATGCCCATCCTCACCGCCGTCTTCGGCGTGGCCATCGGGCTCACCGGCGTGACCGCCAT
>CALRVO020000346.1:0-5002 GCA_943371595.1 Sphingomonas paucimobilis | reverse complement strand
GACTACTTCGGGCTCGGCAAGGCCAAGCCCGTCGCCGACCCCCAGGCCGCGACCCCGGAGCAGCAGTGACCGCGCGCACCCACACCACGGTGGCCAGTGCCTTCGACGCGGCCCGGGCCGAGGGCCGCGCCGCCCTGGTCGGCTACCTGCCGGCCGGCTTCCCCGACGTGCAGGGCAGCATCGACGCCCTGCTGACGATGGTCGACGCCGGGTGCGACGTCATCGAGATCGGGCTGCCCTACAGCGACCCCGTCATGGACGGGCCGACCATCCAGGCCGCCGTCCAGCAGGCCCTCGAGCTCGGGTTCCGCACCACCGACGTGCTGCGCACCGTCGAGGCGGTGGCCGCCACCGGCACCCCGACCCTGGTCATGACCAGCTGGAACCCCGTCGAGCGCTACGGCGTCGAGCGGTTCGCCACCGACCTGGCCAACGCGGGGGGAGCGGGTCTGATCACCCCCGACATCACCCCCGACTTCGCGCCCGAGTGGATCGCTGCCGCCGACGCCCACGAGCTCGACAAGGTCTTCCTCGTCGCGCCGTCCTCGACCGACGAGCGGGTCGCCATGACCACCGCGGCCTGCCGCGGGTTCGTCTACGCGACCGCCGTCATGGGCGTCACCGGCGCGCGCGCGGCCACCAGCGACCTCGCCGGCCCGCTGGTCGAGCGCACCCGCCGTACGACCGACCTGCCCGTCGGCGTCGGTCTCGGCATCAGCAACGGCGACCAGGCGGCCGAGGTGGCGTCGTACGCCGACGGCGTCATCGTCGGCTCGGCCTTCGTGCGGGTGCTGCTCGACCACGCCGGCGACCGCGAGGGCGGGCTGCGCGCCCTGCGCGCCCTGACCGCCGACCTCGCCGACGGGTGCCGCCGTGGGCGCTAGGAGATCACCCAGGAGGCTCGCCGCCGCCCTGGTCGCCGTCGTCCTGCTCGCGGCCGGCTGCGGCAGCGACGAGCAGAAGCCCTTCACCGGCCGGGTCCTCGACAGCCCCTACACCGTGCCGGCCACGCCGCTCGTCGACACCGACGGCAACCCCTTCTCGCTGGTCGACGACCTCGACAAGCGCCTGACCCTGGTGTTCTTCGGCTACGTCAACTGCGTCGACATCTGCCCCGCGGTGCTCAACCACCTCGCCTCGGCCATGACGAGGCTCGACGACGCCGACCGCGAGCAGGTCGAGGTCGTGCTCGTCACCAGCGACCCCGAGACCGACACCCCCGAGTCGCTGCGCACCTACCTCGACCGGTTCGACACCTCCTTCATCGGTCTCGACGGCGACTTCGACACCATCCGCGCCGTCGGGCTCGACCTCGCCGTGGGCATCGACGAGCGCGACCCCGGTGGCCACACCACGCAGGTCCTCGGGGTCGAGCGGGAGACCCACACCGTCCCGGTCTACTGGGACGCCGACACCAGCCCGGCCGAGTTCGCCGACGACATCCACACCCTTCTCGAGGACTGACGTGAGCCTGACCGCCCTGAGCATCCCCAGCCCGTCGACCGGGGTCTGGGAGCTCGGCCCACTGCCGCTGCGCGGCTACGCGCTGTGCATCATCGCCGGGATCGTGTTCGCGATCTGGTTCGGCGAGCGCCGGTGGGTCGCGCGTGGCGGGCGACCCGGCGAGGTCCAGGACCTCGCGGTCTGGGCCATCCCCTTCGGTGTGGTCGGCGCCCGGCTCTACCACGTGGCCACCGACTGGGAGAAGTACTTCGGCGAGGGCGGCAACCCCTGGCAGGCCCTCTACGTCTGGAAGGGCGGCCTCGGCATCTGGGGCGCGGTGGCCCTCGGTGCTTTCGGGGTCTGGCTCTGGGCCCGCCGCAAGGGCGTCCGGCTCCTCCCGATGCTCGACGTGCTCGCTCCCGGCCTCCTGGTGGCCCAGGCGATGGGCCGCTGGGGCAACTGGTTCAACCAGGAGCTCTACGGCAAGCCCACGACCCTGCCGTGGGGGCTCGAGATCGACCGGGACAACTGGCCGCAGAACTGCGACTACCCCAAGGGCTCCGGCACCTGTCTGGAGGGCTACCCCGACTCGACGGTCTTCCACCCGACCTTCCTCTACGAGGCGATCTGGAACCTCGGGATCTTCGGGTTGCTGCTGTGGGCGGAGCGTCGCTTCAAGCTGGGCTACGGCCGCGTGCTGGCGCTCTACGTCATGGGCTACACCCTGGGGCGCGGCTGGATCGAGTACCTCCGCATCGACGACGTCCAGCTCGAGAACGTCCTGGGGCTGCGCTTCAACGTGTGGACCTCCATCGTGCTGTTCGTCGCGGCCCTGGTCTTCTTCGTCGTCAGCTCGCGCCGGCACCCCGGGCGCGAGGAGTCGGTCTACCGCGACGGCTTCGGCCCGGACGCCGACGTCGCTGTCGAGGACACGGCTGACGTGCGGTCCGACGCCGACGCGGACGCCGACCGCGACGCGGACACCGGCGTCGAGGCCGACGCCGAGCCCGGCCCCACCAGGGGCGACCCCTCCCGCTGACCGTCCCACCACCGGTGGGTGTCCACGGGACGTTCCTCACCCCAAGGGCCCGAAACATCCTGGTAATCTCAGCATCTCCGCCGCGTGGGCCGACGTCGTCCCTGCGACACCACCACGACAGCTGTTTTTCGCTGTCCACCGACGGGAGAACCCAGTGCCCTACCAGCACGCGTTCCCACCGCCCCAGGGGCTCTACGACCCGGCGGCCGAGCACGACGCCTGCGGTGTCGCGTTCGTCGCCACCCTCACCGGGGTGGCCAGCCACGACATCGTGCACAAGGCCCTGACAGCGCTGCGCAACCTCGACCACCGAGGCGCTGCCGGCGCCGAGGCCAACTCCGGCGACGGTGCGGGGATCCTGATGCAGGTCCCCGACGCGTTCCTGCGAGCGGTGACGCAGGAGGCCGGGCTCGAGCTGCCGCCGCCCGCGTCGTACGCCGTCGGCACCGCGTTCCTGCCCGGCGAGCCCGACGACGTGGCCAAGACCCGCGCGCGGATCGAGGAGATCGCCGACGAGGAGGGCCTGACCGTTCTCGGCTGGCGCGAGGTCCCCGTCGACCCCTCGACCCTCGGCAGCACCGCCCGTGCGGTGATGCCGACCTTCAGCCAGCTCTTCGTGGCCGCCTCGGGCCCGCGCCTGACCGGCATGGCCCTCGAGCGCCTCGCCTTCTGCCTGCGCAAGCGTGCCGAGCGCGAGACCGACGTCTACTTCCCGTCGCTCTCCTCGCGCACCCTGGCCTACAAGGGCATGCTCACCACCGACCAGCTCGACCAGGTCTTCCCCGACCTGCGTGACGAGCGGATGGCCTCGGCCCTGGCCGTGGTGCACTCGCGGTTCTCGACCAACACCTTCCCGAGCTGGCCGCTGTCGCACCCCTTCCGCTTCATCGCCCACAACGGCGAGATCAACACGGTCATGGGCAACCGCAACTGGATGCGGGCCCGCGAGGCGCTGCTCGCCTCCGACGTGATCCCCGGCGACCTCGACCGGCTGTTCCCGATCTGCACCCCCGGGGCGTCCGACTCCGCGTCGTTCGACGAGGTGCTCGAGCTGCTCCACATGGGCGGCCGGTCGCTGCCGCACTCGGTGCTGATGATGATCCCGGAGGCCTGGGAGAACCACACCGAGATGGACGACAAGCGGCGCGAGTTCTACTCGTTCCACTCCGCGCTCATGGAGCCGTGGGACGGCCCGGCGTGCGTGGTGTTCACCGACGGGTCCCAGATCGGAGCGGTCCTCGACCGCAACGGCCTGCGCCCCTCCCGCTACTGGGTCACCGACGACGGGCTCGTCGTGCTCGCCTCCGAGGTCGGCGTCCTCGACCTCGACCCGGCCACGGTCGTGCGCAAGGGCCGGCTGCAGCCGGGCCGGATGTTCCTCGTCGACACCGACGAGCACCGCATCATCGAGGACGAGGAGGTCAAGGCCGAGCTGGCCGCCGAGCACCCCTACGGCGAGTGGCTGCACGCCGGGCTCATCCACCTCGACGACATCCCCGAGCGCGAGCACATCGTGCACACCCACGCCTCGGTGACGCGGCGCCAGCAGATCTTCGGCTACACCGAGGAGCAGCTGCGCGTGCTGCTGACCCCGATGGCCAGCACCGGGGGAGAGGCCCTGGGCTCCATGGGCACCGACACCCCGATCGCGGCGTTGAGCGACAAGCCACGGCTGCTGTTCGACTACTTCACCCAGCTCTTCGCCCAGGTCACCAACCCGCCGCTCGACGCGATCCGTGAGGAGCTCGTCACCTCGCTCAACGGCACGATCGGGCCCGAGGCCAACCTGCTCGAGCCGACCCCGGCGTCGTGCCGCCAGGTGGTCCTGCCGTTCCCGGTCATCTCCAACGACGACCTGGCCAAGATCCGCCACATCAACCGTGACGGCGACATGCCGGGCTTCATCACCCACGTGGCCCGCGGCCTCTACGAGGTCGCCGGCGGGGGCGCCGCCATGGCCGCGCGGCTGGAGGAGATCTGCGCCGAGGTCAGCCAGGCGATCGCCGACGGGGCCCGGATCATCGTGCTCTCCGACCGCCACGGCGACGCCGACCTGGCGCCCATCCCGTCGCTGCTGCTCACCGGTGCGGTCCACCACCACCTGGTGCGCGAGAAGACCCGTACCCAGGTCGGGCTCCTGGTCGAGGCCGGCGACGTCCGCGAGGTGCACCACGTCGCCCTGCTCGTCGGGTACGGCGCCGCTGCGGTCAACCCCTACCTGGCGATGGAGTCGGTCGAGGACCTCGCCCGCGAGGGCTACTACGTCAAGGTCGAGCCCGAGAAGGCCGTCGCCAACCTCATCAAGGCCCTCGGCAAGGGCGTGCTGAAGGTGATGTCCAAGATGGGCGTCTCCACGGTGGCCTCCTACACCGGGGCCCAGATCTTCGAGGCGGTCGGCCTCTCCCAAGACGTCATCGACCCCTACTTCACCGGCACGACCTCCAAGCTCGGCGGCATCGGGCTCGACACCATCGCCGAGGAAGTCGCCCGGCGCCACGCCACGGCGTACCCCCGCGGCGG
>CALRVO020000345.1:0-5022 GCA_943371595.1 Sphingomonas paucimobilis | reverse complement strand
TGCCGAGCACCACGTCGGCGTCGCCCATCTCGCGCAGCGCGTCGAGCGTGCGCAGGATGCCGATGTCGACGACCTTCTCGTCGGCGCGACCCGACAACGGCACCGGGCGGTAGTCCATCGCCAGCAGCGCCTGGACGAACCCGGTGGGCAGGGTGCCGTTGCTGGCGTTGAGGAAGAACAGGCCGGTGACCGGCTGGGCCCACCGCTCCTCGACGAACTGCGTCACCCGCTCCCAGCGCGGGCGCTCCTCGGGCAGCGGACGCCGACCGAGGACCGACGAGCCGAGCGTGGCGTCGAGGTTCTCGCCGTCGACGAGGACGAACGTGCGACGGGTCATGCGTGGAGACTAGCCAGATCGCTCCACGCAGCGGTGGAGGTGCGGCGCCGGTCGACCGCAGCCGGGAATAGGCGGAGCCACTCTCCGCTTGGTCGTGGTGTGATCTGCGCCCTCGCCCCACGGTCCCGCGTCGAGCTCGCTGCCACGATGCCGGACGTCGTCGCGACCGGGAGCCGGCCACCGACGCCGGTCGCCCTTCTCGGGCGGGCAGCAGGCTGGACGCTCGTGGTGGTCGGTGTCGTCCTGATGCCGTTGCCCGGCCCCGGCACGTTGATCGTCGTCGCGGGACTGCGGATCCTGGTGCCCTACCACCGCTGGGCGGCCGCGAGCTACGACCGGGTGCGTGACCGGGCGGTCACTGCCGCTCGGGCGGGCGTGGCGACCCGGCTCCGGGTCGCCGCATCCGTGGCCGGTGTCGGGTGGGTCGCCGTCCTCACCGCGGCGTACGCCGTCGACGTGCAGGTCCCCCACGCGAGCGCGCTGGGCCTGACGGTCGGACCGTCGCTGCCGTTCCACAGCACGGCGACGACGGTCGGGCTGCTCGTGTCGGCCCTGGCCTCGGCGGGCGCCACGGCGTACAGCATCGTGCGCCTGCGCCCGCATCGAGAGGCGAGCACGGCCTGAGCCGTGCCGGCGGGAGAGTCCCGCCGACACGCAGGGAGCAACGACTAGCGGGCACCGCCGGCGACGGCCGGCAGCACGACGACCTGGTCGCCGTCGGAGAGCTGGGCGTCGAGGGAGCCGATGAAGCGGACGTCCTCGTCGTTGATGTAGACGTTGACGAAGCGGCGCAGCTCGGGCGAGCCGTTCTTGTCCTCGACCAGGCGGTCCTTGATGCCGGGGTGGTTGCCCTCGAGGTCGTCGATGAGCGCCCTCAGGGTGTCGCCGGCACCGTCGACGGCCTTCTCGCCGTCGGTGTAGGTGCGGAGGATGGTCGGGATGCGGACCTCGATGGCCATGTCTGCTGCTCCTAGGTGTTCGTGAGCTCGGGGACGACGGTGACCTCTTCCTCGGTCACCACGCCGTCGACGATCTTGTAGGACCTGAACTCCACAGGGCCGTCGTTATTCCCGTGCTCGCGGGTGCTGACGAGCACGTAGTGCGCCTGGGGCTCGCTGGCCAGGCCGATGTCGGTGACGCTCGGGTAGGCCTCGGTGGCGGTGTGGGAGTGGTAGACGACGACGGCCTCCTCGTCGCGGGCCCACATCTCCTTGTAGAGCGCGAGCAGCTCGGTGGAGTCGAACTCGTAGAACGTCGGGCTGCCGGCCGCGTTGACCATCGCGACGTGCCGCTCGGGCCGGTCGCTGCCCTCGGGCCCGGCGACGATGCCGCACGCCTCGTCGGGGTGGTCGCGCTTGGCGTGCGCCACGATGGCGTCGTACGTCGCCTGGTCGATGGTGAGCACGACGTCCAGGCTAGTGGGCGTCGCGCTCGTCACCGTGCGCGGTACCGGCGCTCGGGACGCCCGGCCGAGCCGTAGCGCAACCGGACCTCGGCGGCGCCCGTCTCGACGAAGTGCTCGAGGTAGCGGCGCGCGGTGACGCGGGAGAGCCCGACGAGCTCGCCGGCCTCGGAGGCCGAGATCTCGACGCGCTCGCGCATCGCCGCGAGGACCAGGTCGGAGGTCTCGGGGCTCAGGCCCTTGGGCAGGCGCGAGGTGGGCGCCCGGGAGGGCCCGGCTCCGAAGGCCTGGTCGATCGAGGCCTGGTCGATCGGGGTCTGGTCGGTCCCGCCGTCGGCGAGCAGGCCGAGCGCCGCGGCGACCCCGCGCAGCCGGTCGGCCAGGTCGGCGTGCTCGAACGGCTTGACGAGGTACTGCATCGCTCCCCCGTGCAGCGCCGTACGGACCGCGTCGGCGCCGCGCTCGGCGGTCACCATCACCACGGCCGTGTGCCGACCGGCCGCGCGCAGCCGCGACAGCACCTCGAGTCCGCTCAGGTCGGGCAGGTGCACGTCGAGCAGCAGCAGGTCGGGCCGCACCTCCTCGACCAGCCGCAGCGCGTCGGCTCCGGTGTGGGCGGTGCCGACGACCTCGAAGCCGTCGATCTGCTCGACGAAGCGGGCGTGGATGCGCGCCACCATGAAGTCGTCGTCGACGACGAGCACACCGATCACGGGGCGACACCCTGCCGTACGCCGCGGGGCAGCACCACCAGGAACTCAGCGCCTCCCTCCTCGGCAGCCCGGTCGACCTCGACCCGTCCCCCGCGCTGGGTGCAGATCAGCTGCACCAGGGGCAGGCCGATCCCCCGCCCGCCGAGCACGTCGGGCTTGGTGGAGAAGCCACGCACGAAGATCGCCGAGCGCAGGTCGTCGGGCACGCCGGGTCCGTTGTCACGCACCCGCACGTGCACGTCGTCCCCGACCTCGGTCACCCAGACCTCGACGAGCGCGCCCAGCGTCCCGGCGCAGGCGTCGACCGCGTTGTCGACGAGGTTGCCGACGACCGTGGTGAGGTCGGCGGACACGTCGGCGGGCAGGGCGCCGAGCCGCGACCCGGGGTCGAGGACCAGCTCGACACCACGCTCCACCGCGACGGCGTCCTTGGCGATCATCAGTGCCGCCACGGCGGGGTCCTCGAGTCGGGCCGTGACGTTGGCCCCGATCTCGGAGCGGTGGCGGGTGATCGTGCCGACCAGCGCGCGCACCTCGTCGAACTCGCCGAGCTGCACGAGCCCCGAGATGGTGTGCAGCTGGTTGTCGAACTCGTGGGTCTGGGCGCGCAGGGTGTCGGTGATCGACAGGTTGGAGCTGAGCTGGCTCTGCAGCGACAGCAGCTCGGTGCGGTCGCGCAGCGTCGTGACGCTGCCGATGCCGCGCCCCCTCGAGGACGCCGTACGACGGTTGAAGACGACCACGCGGTCGCCGACCAGGGCGACCGCGTCCTGCACCTCGCCGTCGCCGCGGCCGGTCAGCAGCGCCACGACGTGGGGGTCGAGGCCGAGGTCGTCGACGCCCCGCCCCACCGGGTCGGGTCCCACGCCGAGGGTGGCGCGGGCGGCGTCGTTCATCATGGTCACCCGGTCGTCGGTGCCGACGGCGACGACGCCCTCGCGGATGCTGTGCAGCAGGGCCTCGCGGTGGTCGGCGAGGTTGGCGATCTCGGTGGGGGCGAGCCCGCGGGTGCTGCGGCTGACGACGCGGGAGACCACGACGCTGCCGACCACCCCGAGCAGGGCACCCAGCCCGAGGTAGAGCGCCAGGTCACCGGCCGCCCCGGTTAGCCGGTCGGCCACCGACGGGTAGGCCTGCTGCGCCACGACGATCCCGACGACGGCGCCCTGGTCGGTGTAGACGGGGGCGTGGCCGGCGACGGACCGCTCGCCGTCGTGCTCGACGTCGCCGACCCAGCCGCGTCCCTCGAGCGCGTCGCTCTCGCCGAGGTCGGCGGGGGTGCCGACCAGCGAGGGGTCGGAGGCGGCCGCCACGACGCCGTCGGGCGAGACGACGAGGACGTCGCTGGCGCCCGACAGGCTCAGGCCCTGGTCGACCGGCGGCGCCAGCACGCGCGCCAGCTCGGCCGCACCGAGGTCGTCGCCGGGGTCGGCGGCCCGCCCCATCTGCTCGCGGACCAGCGCGAGGCTGGCGACGTCCTCGGCGACCGAGCGCATGGTGCTGCCGCGGTCGGTCTCGAAGGTCGCTGTCGACTGGCGCACGCTGATCACGCCGACGATGAGCAGCAGCAGCGCCACCACCACGAGCTGGAGGAGCAGGAACTGCCCGGCGAGCGTCAGCTCGCGTCGGCGCACGACCACAACGACCACAACCTCCTTTGCCACCGCAACAGTGACGCCCGCCACATCCACCCACATGCTCGTCCACGTGTCACCCACATCACACCACCGGACTCGCCGAGGTCGCGCGCTCGCCGCCGCACTCCTCGCCCTCGGTCTCGCCTGCACCTCGGCCTGCGGCGTCACGCGCGGGTCGGACGACCCGAGCAACCGCCGGCTGCAGATGATGATCCCCAACAGCCCGGGCGGCGGCTACGACCTCACCGGTCGGGCCGCGGCCAAGGCGATGGAGGACAACGACCTCACCGGCCGCTTCGAGATCACCAACGTGCTCGGCGCGAGCGGCACCGTGGCGATGCAGCGCCTGGCCAACTCCCACGGGGCCGACGACCTCGTCATGACGATGGGGCTGGGGGTCGTCGGGGCGGTCTACACCAACAAGTCCGACGCACGCGTCTCCGACATGACGCCGATCGCGCGGCTGGTCGAGGAGCAGGAGGGGCTGCTCGTCCCGGCCGACTCGCCCTTCCGCACGGTCGACGACCTGGTCGAGGCGTGGCGGGCCGACCCCGGCTCGGTCACCATCGGGGGCGGCTCCTCACCGGGCGGGCCCGACCACCTCTTCCCGTTCCAGCTGGCCCAGGAGCTCGGCATCGACCCGACCGAGGTCACCTACGTCTCCTACGACGGTGGCGGCCCGCTCACGACCGCGCTGCTCGGCGAGAAGATCGACGTCGGCACGTCGGGGCTCGGCGAGTTCGAGGGCCAGGTCGAGAACGGCTCGCTGCGGGTGCTCGCCGTCTCCGGGGAGGAGCGGCTCCCCACCGTCGACGCCCCCACCCTCACCGAGGAGGGCATCGACCTCGTCTTCACCAACTGGCGCGGGGTCCTCGCCCCGCCCGACATCAGCGACGAGCAGGTCGACTACCTGGTCGACCTGTTCACCGAGAT
>CALRVO020000344.1:0-5031 GCA_943371595.1 Sphingomonas paucimobilis | reverse complement strand
GTCAGGGTTTCACCGGCCGGCCGGTGAATCCAGGGGCAGCTGAGGCGCGTGGGATCAGCCCAGCCGGGCCGCGATGGCGTCGCCGACCTCGGAGGTACGGCGGGTGGTGGTGGGGGTGCGCTCGGCGAGGTCGGCGATGGCCGCGGCCTCGACGGCGCCGGCGGCGTCGGGGTGGCCGAGGTGGTCCAGGAGCAGGGCCACCGAGAGGATCGCCGCGGTGGGGTCGGCCTTCTGCTGCCCGGCGATGTCGGGGGCCGAGCCGTGCACGGGCTCGAACATCGAGGGCGCGGTCCGGTCGGGGTTGACGTTGCCGGAGGCCGCGAGCCCGATGCCGCCGGTGATGGCGGCCGCGAGGTCGGTGACGATGTCGCCGAAGAGGTTGTCGGTGACGATCACGTCGAAGCGGGCGGGGTCGGTGGTCATGAAGATCATGGCGGCGTCGACGTGCATGTAGTCGACGGTGACCTCGGGGAACTCGGCGGCGACCTGCTGGGTCAGCCGCCACCACACCTGGCCGGCGTGGACGAGCACGTTGGTCTTGTGGACCAGGGTGAGCTTCTTGCGCGGACGGCGCTGGGCCCGGGCGAACGCGTCGCGCACGACCCGCTCCACGCCGTACGCCGTGTTGACCGAGACCTCGGTGGCGATCTCGGCGGGGGTGCCGACGCGCAGGGCGCCGCCGTTGCCCGTGTAGGGGCCCTCGGTGCCCTCGCGGACCACGACGAAGTCGACGTCTCCCGGGTTGGCCAGGGGTGAGACGGCGCCGGGGTAGATGCGCGAGGGGCGCAGGTTGACGTAGTGGTCGAGCTCGAAGCGCAGCCGCAGCAGCAGCCCGCGCTCGAGGATGCCCGGCGGCAGGTTGGGGTCGTTGGGCTTGCCGCCCACCGCGCCGAGCAGGATCGCGTCGTGCTCGCGGATCTCGGCGAGCACCGTGTCGGGCAGCACCTCACCGGTCGCGAGGTAGCGCTCGGCGCCCAGGTCGTACGCCGTCTGCTCGAAGGTCACGCCGTCGGGTGCCGCTGCCTCGAGCACCTTGAGCGCCTCGGCCGTCACCTCCGGTCCGATGCCGTCGCCGCCGATGACTGCCAGCTTGACTGTGCTCATGGGCTGAACGCTATCCGCCCCGACGGGGCCGTCCCGACCACTGTCCAGCGCCGGCTGGAGTCGACCACCAGGCTCAGTTGTCGTCGGGGCGGCGGTCGTCGTCGCTGCGGTCGAACGACGCCTGGACGCCGTTGTGGTGCTCGTCGTCGCGGCGGTTCTTGGCGGGGCCCCACTCGGGGTACATGTCGTACATCGCGGATCTCCTTCTCGGGGTCGGGTGTGGAGGTCACACCCGGAGATGTCCCCACGGAGGAGGAACCCGTGGATCGCACGGGGAGGATGCCTGCGGACGAGCGGATCGCGCTCGAGATGGCCGAGGGGCCGGACCGCCGCGGAGACATCACCGGGAATGGTGAGTGGCGAGGCCGACAGTGCTGAACGCACGAGAACCACCGCGACGGGGTGGCCTCGCGCCGCAGGATCTCAGTCCTGCGTGGCCCCGTCGCGGCGCTCGATAAGTACGATCACGCACCGCATGGTGTTGCGAGAGTAGGCCGGCTCGTCGGCCACCACCACCGATATCCCGGATCTGTTCGTATGGCGAGACGCTGGTCTCGACAGGGAAGACCCGGGGAAACACTCGACCCATGAGCGCCTCCCCCGACCTCCCTGACGTCGTGGAGCGTGCGTTCGCGGTCTCGCGCCGGGCCGGCTACGTGTCCTTCTGCCGCAACGAGACCGGTCGCCTGCTGGCGATGCTGGCCGCGACCCGCGACGGAACGATGGCCGAGTTCGGCACCGGGTGCGGCGTCGGTACGGCGTGGCTGCGCTCCGGCGTACGCGGCGAGAAGGCGCGCATCGTCACCGCCGAGCTCGACCCCCGCCTGGCCCGCGCGGCCGGCGAGATCTTCCAGGACGACCCGCAGGTCGAGGTGCTCGCCGCCGACTGGTCGACGCTGCTCGACAAGGGCCCGTTCTCGCTGCTCTTCCTCGACGCGGGCCAGGCCGACCGCAGCTGGAGCGGCGACGGCGGCGAGGTCGGCGTGGACGCGGTCGCCGACCTGGTCGAGGACGGCGGCATCGTCGTCCTCGACGACTTCAGCCCTTGCGAGGGCTGGCCGCCGGTCACCTACGGCCGCGTCGACACCCTGCGCGAGCAGTGGCTGACCGACGAGCGCTTCACCGCCGTCGAGGTGATGGTCGCCTCCGACGCCGCCACCATCATCGCCACCAAGCGCTGATTGTTCGGTCGCCTCTGACCGGCCCGCGGCGCACTGGCCGCCCTCGCCTGGCTACGCTGCCGCCGGCCTGGGTGGCGGCCGCCACGCCGAGTCGGCGCACATATGCGCCGACTCGACCCGCACGCCCGGCGAGTCGGCGTTGAGGTGAAGTCAGATCACGTCGAGTCGGCGTTCGTGCTCAGTCGCAACGCCGACTCGACGTCGATGACCCGCGCCACGCCGACCGACGTGGGACCCTCACGCCTCGCCGGGCTCGGCCCTGCGGATCACGATGCGGGTCCAGGCGCCGACGTAGACGCGCTCGTCGGGGCGCACCTCGACCTTCTGCCCGGGCGGGACCGGGGTCTTGGGGAGCTCACCGAGGGCGCCGCCGACGTAGGTGCCGTTGGAGGAGCCGAGGTCCTCGACGAACCAGCGGCTGCCGTCGGTGGTGAGCTGGGCGTGGCGGCGACTGATGCCGGTGTCGGTGCCGAGGTCGAGGTCGGGGCTGATGCCGCGGCTGCGCGAGGCGCGGCCGATCAGGATCGAGGAGTGGCGCAGCGGGGTCACCGTCGGCAGGCCGGGTGAGGGCAACGGGTCGGTGCTCTGCTGGTCGGCGTACCAGTCGGGGTCGATCCAGATCTCGGCCACCCAGCTGGCCGCCGGGGGCGGTGAGGGGTTGACCGGCGCCGGTGGCTCCACCTCCGCGGGCAGGTCGAGCGCGCTCGGCGCCGGGTCGGCGGGCCGCGGCAGGGCGCCGGTGGTGAAGTCGTAGCCGCAGTTCTCGCAGAACAGGGCGTTGGCCGGGTTGGTGGTGCCGCAGCTGGGGCACCCGGCGGCGGCGTCGATCGGCTCGGTGGTGGGGAGCATGCCGGTGTCGTCGGGGGACGGCGCAGCCGGGCCCATCGCGATGCCGCAGGTGTCGCAGTAGTCGGTGGCCGCGGAGGTGTGCCCGGCCGGGCAGACCATGCTCATCGGTGCCTCACTTCTTGATCCTGGTGGTCTTGGTCGAGGCGGTGTCGAGCGCCATCTCGTCGGCCTTGTCGACGGCGCGCTTGAGCTTGACGGTGCCGTCGGCCTCGCTCTCGACGTCGACCACCTTGCGCAGCTTGGAGGTGGCCTCGTCGTTGCCCGTGGCGGCGGCGAGCTGGACGGCGCGGCCGAGCTTGGTGGTCGCGGTGGCCTCGTCGCCGGCGGCCTTGGCGGCCAGTCCCTCCTGGATCATCGCGGCCAGCTCGGTCTGCCCGGTGTAGTGGGCGACCTGCTGGTCGATCTTGGCGGTCAGCTCGGAGTCACCCGACCAGGTCGCCTTGACCAGCGCCTGGGTCAGCACGTCGTCGCCGATCGCGACCTGGACCCGGGCCGCGAGCTGCTCCTGGCCGATCGCCTTGGCCGCCACCCGCACCGCCACGTGGTAGTCGCGCGACTCGTCGGACCACGCACCGGTCGGGTAGGACCCGGTGAGCGGGTTGACCGCCGTACGCCGGGCGGTGAGGTCCTCGACGGTGGGCGCGACCTGTCGCACGAAGAGGATCTGCGCGCCCTGCGGGGTCCAGACACGCAGCTGGGCGTCGGCGACGCCGCGGGCCATCGAGGCCTGCATCATCTGCTGGAACTGCGCCACCATCTGGTCGGGCGAGGGGATGATGTCGACGGTGCCGAGCAGGGCGGTGGAGATGCGGCGCAGCTCCTCGACCTGCCAGTCGGTGCCGGCGCCACGGCAGTCGCACTGGAAGTAGCCGGTCGCCTTCTGGATCGCCCGGTCGAGCTTGCCCTGGTCCTCCCGGTTCTCGCCGTCGGTGAGCAGGATCGCGTGACGCTGGGTGAGGCCCTCGATGGAGCCGAAGAGCTGGCCGGCGAGGTCGAGCCAGGTGCTCATCGCGGTGCCCCCGCTGCCGACGAAGCGCGAGATCGCCTGCTGCGCCGCCGTGCGGGTCTCGTCGTTGGCCTGCACCATGCCCGGACCGGCCGAGACCAGCGGGTAGGCGAGCATCGCGCGGTCGGAGCCGGCGACCACCGAGAACCAGACGCCGTCGACGATCTCGCCGACGGCCGTCATCGCGGCCTGGCGCGCGGCCGCCATCGTCGCCGGGCCCATCGAGCCGGAGGTGTCGACGATGATGACCTCGCCGGCCGAGGCGCTGCCCGTGCCGGCGGCGACCGACCCGGCCCCGGTGCAGGTGACGGTGACGATGGCGTTGACGTCGGTGCCCCCGTCGGGCAGGAACTCGTTCTGGTAGACGGTCGCGGTGAACTCGGCCATGGTCAGGCCTCTCCTTCAGACAGGTCCGGTGTAGCGGCATTGTGCCCTGCGTCCGCGGGGGCCTCGACCCGTGCGAGCGCGACGGTGATGTTGTCCATGCCCCCGCAGCCGTTGGCGAACCCCACCAGCGCCACCGCGAGCGCCATCGGGTCCTGCGTGCCGGCCGCGACGACCTGGTCGGCGACCTGCGACGCCGCGGAGGCGTAGTTCCACAGCCCGTCGGAGCAGACCAGCACCCACCCCGGGCCGGTCACGGTGGTCTCGGTGAGGTGGGGCACCAGGTCGGGGGCGTCGATGCCGAGCCAGCGGGTGATGGCGTGGCCCTGCGGGCCCTCCTCGGCCGCCTTGCGGTCCATCCCGGCCGCGATCTGGGCCTGCGCGACCGAGTCGTCGACCGACAGCTGGACGCCGGGCCCGCCGTCGGGCAGCCAGTAGGCCCGGGAGTCGCCGATGTTGGCGACGTGGAGACGCCGGCCGGCGGCCGAGCCCTCGAGCACGGCCGCG
>CALRVO020000343.1:0-5044 GCA_943371595.1 Sphingomonas paucimobilis | reverse complement strand
TACGACCTGCCGGCCGGCGTCACCGTCGGCCCGTCGATCATCGTCAGCCACCAGCGCTCCGAGGCCCACCCCGACCCGTGGACCTTCCGCCCCGAGCGCTTCCTCGGCACCAACCCGCCCACCAACACCTGGATCCCCTTCGGCGGTGGCGTACGCCGCTGCATCGGCGCCGGCTTCTCGCTGATGGAGGGCGTGGCCGTGCTGCGCGAGGTGTTCTCGGCGATGGACGTCGAGACGGTCGGCGACGACGAGCCCAAGGTCCGCAACATCACCTCGGTGCCCCGCCGCGGGGCCACGATCCGGGTCCGCCGCCGGGGCTGACACCCGCTACGGCCTCAGGGCCGGCTCACACCCACTCGGCGCTGGCCAGGACCGCCTCGATCCACTCGCGGGTGCGGGCGTCGTCCTGCGGTGTCGTGATCGAGAGGTTGACCAGCGACCCGCCGTAGATCGCGCCGAAGGTGTAGCTGAACGTGTCGCCCCTGGCCTCGAGGACGAAGCCTTCCACGCCGGCGACCGTGCGGTCGTCGAGCCGCTCGACCTTGGAGCCGAGGCTCCTCGAGAGGTCACCGGTGATCCCGGCGTAGTAGTCCAGGTCGTTCTCGGGATAGGCGACGATCGTGACGGCATCGACGTCGATGCTGCCGCCGCCGGGGTAGTCGGCGGATCCCGCGTCGCCACCGGACCGGATCCGCCAGTCGAGCTCGTCGGGCAGGCGCAGGCGCAGCAGGGGTGGGCCGAGGTCCTTGACGACCAGCTCCGGGCCGGCCGCCGCAGCCGTGGTGGGACCTGTGGTGGGACCGGCCGGTGCTGTGGAGCCCGGCGACGAGGTGGCGCTGGTCGCGGAGGTCGTGGGCCCGCCTGGTTCGTCCACGGTGGAGTCGGAGGTGCACGCGCTGAGTCCGAGGAGCAGCACGGCAACGCCGACAGCAGCCCGAGAGTGCATGTGCCCGCCTTCGTCGTAGGGTCGGGCTGGATGCTACCTCGCGGCTGTCCGGTGGCCTCGAGCCTGTTTGGCCCCGTCGAGGCGCGGGTAGTCGCTATCCCGACAACCGCCACGCACGAGCCTCGATTGGTCAGTACTCGCCATGGGTTTCTTGTACAACCTCGATCAGTTCGTCCAGACCGAGCCGACCGCCCCCCAGGGCCTCGACCTCGCCGAGGACGCGATCAACGACGTCATCACGCAGATCAACACCGAGCTCGACGGGCTGAAGCCCGCGGAGTTCGAGTCCGACGGGGCCATCCAGCCGACCTCGTTCGGCGGAGCCGACGCCGCGCCCGAGCTGGCGTTGCACCACCGTCGGGCCCATGAGGTGACCTACAAGACCCTGCGCGGGCTCAAGGACGACCTCATCACCTTCCAGGAGGCCTGCCGCAAGGCCAAGGAGGCGGTCATCGTGGCCGACCAGGACGCCGCAGCCCGGCAGCAGCGGACCCAACAGGCAGTGGAGATCCTCCAGGTGGGTGCTTCCCAGCAGCAGAGCCGCCACGACCACCAGCAGGCCCAGCAGGACCAGGACGTCTCCGGCGGGGGAGTGGCCTGATGAGCGGCCAGAACATCGCCCGGCTCGCGGCGGCCGTCGCCGGCATGACCCCCTCGGACGTCAGGACCTCGATCGACGCCTGGACCGACGGTGCTACCTCGCTCGAGGCCGTTTCTCTTGCCCTCACCCAGGCGGCCCCGCGGATCAGACGTGGGTTCGGCGTGGACTCACAGGCGGGCAAGGCCGCGGAGAAGGTGCTGACGGCCATGCGGGACGAGGTGGTCACGCCGCGGATGGCCGACATGACACGAGCCAGCGCCGCTCTGGGGGAGGTGCGCGACGCCATGAGGAGGGCCGAGGCAGCCCAGACCGCCATGCCGACCTCGGCGCCCGGTGAGGCACCGACCTACACGGGCACGGCCGGTGAGACCCACGAGGACATCACGGCGCTGAAGATCTACGCCAGCAAGATGCGCATCCACAACCAGCAGGTCGCGGCCTACGGCGACGCCGACGAGAAGGCCCGCCAGCAGGTGGAGGACGTCAACACGACCTACCGCGACGCGGCTGCGGTGATGGCGGCCATCCACGGCGAGCCGATCGACACCGGGGGTGGCGACGGGGGTGGCGACCCGACGGCGCCGGGCGGCGGTTCCGGAGCGCCCAGTGGCCCCGGCAGCCCCGCTGTCCCGATCCGCAACCCCTCGGTCACGCCCGACCCGGTCGTCCACCCCACGCAGCACCCGCCGGTGACCCCCACGGTGCCCCCCACGGGGCACCCCGACCCGACGCCACACCCCACGCCCGGCCCCAACCCGGCGGTGCCGGCAGGCCCGCCCCAGGGGCCGACCGGTCCGAGCGTCCCGAGCGGTCCGAGCATCAACCCGGGCGTCGGCCCCACCAGCCCGTCCACGGGCACGGTGCCCGCCTCGGGGGGAGGGTCCAACGCGGCGGCGCTCGGCGCCGTCGGCGCCGGTGCGCTCGGTGCGCTGGGCGTCAAGGGAGCTATCGGCCGGCTCGGTGGTGCCGCCCTGGGCAGCTCCACCGGCGCGGGCGCGGTCGGCGCGAGCGGACGCTCGTCGGCCAGCGGCGTCCTCGGTCGCGGCAGTGCCGGCGCCGTCGGCGGCACCCAGGCCGGTCGTGGTGCGCCAGCCGGTCGCAGCGGCATGACCTCGGGCGCCGGTACGGGCCAGCGCGGTGCAGGGTCGCGGGGAGGCGCCGGCTCGCGCGGTGCAGGCGGTCGTGGTGTCGGTGCCGGTGGCGCCGGTGGTCGCGGTCGCGGCAAGAACGACAAGGAGACCTCGCGCGAGCACGACTACGACGTCGAGGAGGACTGGCTCGACGACGAGGGCAACCCCACCGTCCTGTCCTGAGCCGGGCGGGTCCGCGCTGACCACGGGGCCCGAAACTCGGGTGCACGAGACCCCCGGTCGCTGGGACCGTGGGTCCTCGTGACCTGGACCGATCGGTTCCGCGGCCTGCGCGTCGACACCACCCCGCTGCGCACCTCGCGCGACTTCCGGCTGCTCTTCGTCGCCGGCACGGTGTTCTACCTCGGGGCGATGGTCAGCTACGTCGCCGTCCCGTTCCAGGTCTACGACCTGACCGGCTCCAACTTCGCGGTCGGCGCGATCGGCCTCGTCGAGCTCGTGCCGCTCGTCGTCTTCGGCCTGTACGGCGGGGCGCTGGCCGACCACGTCGACCGGCGGCGGCTGCTCGTGTGGACCGGCGTCGCCCAGGCCACCGCCACCGCCGTCCTCGCGGCCAACGCGTTCCGAGACGAGCCGAGCATCGTGGTCGTCTTCGTCGTGGCCGCGGTGCTCGTGTCGGCCGGCTCGCTGCAGCGTCCCAGCCGCGAGGCGCTGATGCCGCGCACGGTCGCCCACGACCAGCTCACGGCGGCCAACGCGCTCTTCAGCCTCGGCATGCAGGTCGGGCTCCTGGTCGGGCCGGCTGTCGGCGGCCTGCTCATCGCCTACGTCGGCATCGGCTGGTGCTTCGTCGTCGACGTCGTCGGCCTGCTCGTCGCGACGCTGCTCTACCGCGCGATGCGGCCCTACCCGCACCGGGCCGAGACGACGCCGCCGAGCCTGGCGGGCATCGCCGAGGGCATGCGCTACGCGATCTCGCGGCGCGACCTGCTCGGCACCTACCTCGTCGACATCGCGGCGATGCTGCTCGCCTTCCCCGTGGTGCTGTTCCCGGCGCTCGTCGACGAGGTCTTCGACAAGCCAGAGCTGCTCGGGCTGCTCTACTCCGCCGAGACCGTCGGCGCGCTGGTGGCCACCGCGTTGTCGGGATGGACCGCGCGGGTCCACCACCACGGCCGGGCGATCGTGCTGGCCGCGGCGGCGTACGGCGGGTGCATCGCGCTGGCCGGGCTGATGCCGAGCTTTGCCCTCGTGGTGGTGTTCTTCGCCCTGGCCGGAGCGGCCGACATGATCTCCGGGGTCTTCCGGGGCACGGTCTGGAGCCAGACCATCCCCGAGTCGATGCGTGGGCGCCTGGCGGGCATCGAGATGCTGTCCTACTCCCTCGGCCCGCTCGGCGGTCAGGTGCGCGCCGGGGTCACCGCCGACCTGTGGTCGGTGCGCGGCGCGATCACCAGCGGCGGGGTGGCCTGCGTCGCCGGGGTGACGCTGACCGCGGTCTGGCTGCGCGAGTTCTGGTCCTACGACGCCCGCACCGACGAGCACGCGGTCGCGGAGCGGCGGGTCAGGCAGGCCGACGACCCACGAAGCCCATCAGGCGCGTGACCGCGTCGGCGTCGGCCGGCACGTCGACCTTGGCGCCGTACTGGCCGCTCTGGCGCAGCATCTCGTCGAGCGGCTCCATCCCGGCCAGCAGCGTCGCGGCCAGGTCGGCGTCCATGCCGGGCGGCCGACCGGTCGCGGCCGCGAGGTCCCAGGTGTGCATGAAGACGTCGGGGGTGTAGAACCGCGACACCGCGTCCGGCACGGACACCTCGCCCAGGTGCGGGTCGCGCAGCACCAGGTCGGCGGTGGCCGGGTCGTCGAGCATCGCCTGCACGGCCTCGGTGTGCACCCGCCACGCCCGCACCGGGTCGTCGTCGACCGACGGGCCTGAGGGGATCGCGACGCCGGCCCCCGACCCCAGCAGCGCCGGCAGCCACTCCACCAGGTGGCGTACGACGTCGCGCGCGGTCCAGCCCTCGACGGGCGCCGGGGCGTCCCAGTCGTCGGGCGCCGTGGTCTCGACGAGCGCCGTGAAGCCGGCCGTGACCCCGCGGTGGAACGCGGCCGGGTCGCCGTCGGGTCGCAGGGTGGCCTGGTGGTCGGGGGCCGGCCGGACCGGTGCCGCCGCGGCCACGCTGCCGAGCTGTCGCTGCAGATGCTGCAGCCCGTCGGCGGTCAGCCGGAGCTCGTGGCCGTGCAGCACCCAGTCCCAGGCGTCGTCGCTCCAGGCGTGGGCCGCGTGCTCGGCCTCGGGCCACGGCTCCTCCTGCCGCGGGCGCCGGGCCAGGTGTCCCACCCCCTCGACCTCCCCGTGGAACGACCCGTCGGCCTCGTGCGACCAGACGTTCAGCGCAGCGGTGA
>CALRVO020000342.1:0-5048 GCA_943371595.1 Sphingomonas paucimobilis | reverse complement strand
GGACAGTTCGTCCGCACACCTGTTCCACCCCCACGCGATCGACACTCGATCCGCACCCGTCAAACCCAGGAGGACCCGCCCGTGGCACGCATCGGTGACGGAGGCGACCTGCTGAAGTGCTCCTTCTGCGGCAAGAGCCAGAAGCAGGTCAAGAAGCTCATCGCCGGTCCGGGCGTCTACATCTGCGACGAGTGCATCGACCTGTGCAACGAGATCATCGAGGAGGAGCTGAGCGAGGGCACCGAGGTCAGCCTCGACGAGCTGCCCAAGCCCAAGGAGATCTTCGAGTTCCTCAACTCCTACGTGATCGGCCAGGAGCAGGCCAAGAAGTCGCTGGCCGTGGCGGTCTACAACCACTACAAGCGGGTCCAGGCCGGTCTGCAGCCCCAGTCGGGCAAGCACTCCAAGGACGAGGTGGTCGAGGTCGCCAAGTCCAACATCCTCGTGATCGGCCCCACCGGCTGCGGCAAGACCTACCTGGCCCAGACCCTCGCGCGCATGCTCAACGTGCCGTTCGCGATCGCCGACGCCACGGCGCTCACCGAGGCCGGCTACGTCGGCGAGGACGTGGAGAACATCCTCCTCAAGCTGATCCAGGCTGCCGACTACGACGTCAAGAAGGCCGAGACCGGCATCATCTACATCGACGAGATCGACAAGGTGGCCCGCAAGGCCGAGAACCCGTCGATCACGCGCGACGTGTCCGGCGAGGGCGTGCAGCAGGCGCTGCTCAAGATCATCGAGGGCACGACCGCCTCGGTGCCGCCCCAGGGGGGTCGCAAGCACCCCCACCAGGAGTTCATCCAGATCGACACCACCAACATCCTCTTCGTGGTGGGTGGTGCCTTCGCCGGTCTCGAGCACATCATCGAGCAGCGCGTCGGCAAGAAGACCCTCGGCTTCACCGCCGAGGTGCGCGGCGCCGAGGAGAAGGCCCAGGAGGACCTGCTGGCCCTGGTCCGCCCCGAGGACCTGACCAAGTTCGGCCTGATCCCCGAGTTCATCGGCCGACTGCCGCTGATCGCCAGCGTCACCAAGCTCGACCAGGCCGCCCTGGTCCAGATCCTCACCGAGCCCCGCAACGCGCTGACCAAGCAGTACCGCAAGCTCTTCGAGCTCGACGGCGTCGACCTCGAGTTCACCGACAAGGCGATCCAGTCGATCGCCGACAAGGCCCTCGAGCGGGGCACCGGCGCCCGTGGTCTGCGCGCCATCATCGAGGAAGTCCTCCTCTACGTGATGTACGACGTGCCCTCGCGCGGAGACGTCGCCAAGGTGATCATCAGCGACAAGGTCGTGCTCGGCGAGGACACCCCCGAGCTGGTCCTGCGCGCGCCCGAGGCCAAGAAGAAGAAGTCCGCCTGACCCCACCCGGGTCTCGCGACCACGCCCGTCCACGCCCTTGCGGCGTGGGCGGGCGTTCGGCGGTACGGGGCCCGGTGCGAGCCGACCCGTCGTACGTGTACGACGGGTCGATGGGTTGGTGCACGCTGACCCGTCGTACATGTACGACGGGTCAGCGTGGGTCAGGCGTCGGCGGGGGCGAGGTCGGCGGTGACGGACAGGTCACCGGTCTCGACGGGGGTGTAGACGAGGTCGCCGGTGATCTTGCCGGCGGCGCGCAGGTCGGGCTCGGCGAGCCGGACGGAGTCGAGCACCGCCTGGGTGGCGGTGATCTCGACGCGGGAGAGCTGGGCCTTCATGCCGACCTTGGCCTGGGACTTGGCACCGCGGATGCCGGCCAGGGTGGCGGCGACGTGGTCGACGAGCACCGGGTCGGAGGCCGCGGCGGAACCGAGCTCGGCCGCGGTGGGCCAGGTGGCGCGGTGGATCGAGCCCTCCTGCCACCACGACCAGACCTCCTCGGTCACGTAGGGCAGGAACGGCGCGAGCAGGCGCAGCTGCAGGTGCAGGGCGATCGACAGGGTCGCGCGGGCCGACTCACGGGCCGTGGACGGCTCGGCGGCGTAGGCCCGCTCCTTGACCAGCTCGAGGTAGTCGTCGCAGAACTCCCAGAAGAGCGTCTCGGTGGCCTCGAGGGCGGTGGCGTAGTCGTAGGCGTCGAACGCCTCGGTGGCGCGGGTGACGACCGCGGCCAGGCGCGCGAGCAGCGCGCAGTCGATCGGCTCGGTGACCCGGACCGGGTCGATGGCGGCGCCGCCGATGTTGCCCAGCACGAACCGGGAGGCGTTGAGCACCTTCATGGCCAGGCGGCGCCCGACCTTCATCTGCGACTCGTCGAAGGGGGAGTCCATGCCGGGGCGCACGGTGGCCGCGCGCCAGCGGACGGCGTCGGCACCGAACTTGTCGAGGATCTCGGTCGGGACGACGACGTTGCCCTTGGACTTCGACATCTTCTTGCGGTCGGGGTCGAGGATCCAGCCCGACAGCATCGCGTGGGTCCACGGCGTGACGCCGTTCTCGAAGTGGGAGCGGACCACGCGGGAGAACAGCCAGGTGCGGATGATCTCGTGGGCCTGGGTGCACAGGTCCATCGGGAAGACCCGGGCGAAGAAGTCGTCGTCGGTGCCCCACCGACCGGCGATGTGGGGGGTCAGCGACGAGGTGGCCCAGGTGTCCATCACGTCGGGGTCGCCCAGGAAGCCGCCGGGCTTGCCGCGCTGGTCCTCGGTGTAGCCGCGCGGGGCGTCGGTCGAGGGGTCGACCGGGAGCTCCGCCTCGCTGGCGGTGAGCGGGTGGTCGTAGTCGGGCTCGCCGTCGGCGTCGAGGGGGTACCAGACCGGGAAGGGGATGCCGAAGAAGCGCTGGCGCGAGATCAGCCAGTCGCCGTTGAGGCCGCCGACCCAGTTGTCGTAGCGGTGCTTCATGTGGGCCGGCAGCCAGGTGATCTCGGTGCCGCGGTCCACGAGCTCCGTGCGCAGGGCGGTGTCGCGGCCGCCGTTGCGGATGTACCACTGGCGCGTGGCGACGATCTCGAGCGGCTTGTCGCCACGCTCGTAGAAGTTGGCCATCCGGGTGGTGGGCTTGGGGTCGCCGTCGAGGTCGCCGCTCTCGCGCAGCAGCCCGACCATGGCCTCGCGGGCCGAGAACGTCGTCTTGCCGGCCAGCTGCTGGTACGCCGTCCCGGCGGCCTCGCCGGGCAGCCACTCGGGCGTCTCGCGCAGCAGGCGCCCGTCGCGACCCACGACCGTGCGGACCGGCAGGTTGAGCTCGCGCCACCAGATGACGTCGGTCAGGTCGCCGAACGTGCAGCACATGACCAGGCCGGAGCCCTTGTCCATCTCGGCGCCCGGGTGGGCGACGACCGGGACCTGGACGCCGAAGACCGGGCTGGTCGCGGTGGTGCCGAACAGGCCCTGGTAGCGCTCGTCGTCGGGGTGGGCGATGAGGGCGACCACGCTGGGGATCAGCTCGGGGCGGGTCGTCTCGATGTAGAGGGGCGAGCCGTCCGGGGCGTGGAAGGAGACCCGGTGGTAGTGCCCGGCGTACTCACGCGCCTCGATCTCGGCCTGGGCGACCGCGGTCTGGTCGGTGACGTCCCAGACGGTGGGCGCCTCCTGCAGGTAGGCCTCGCCGCGGGCGAAGTTGCGCAGGAACGCGCGCTGGCTGACGGTCTGGGCCGCCGGGCCGATGGTGGTGTAGGTCTGCGCCCAGTCGCACGACAGGCCCAGGGTGCGCCACAGCGACTCGAAGACCTTCTCGTCCTCGACCGCGAGCTGCTCGCACAGCTCGACGAAGTTGGGCCGACTGATCGGCACCTGCTTCTTGGCGTCCGGCTTCTCGGGCGGGGTGAAGTCGGGGTCGTAGGGCAGCGACGGGTCGCAGCGCACACCGAAGTAGTTCTGCACCCGGCGCTCGGTCGGCAGGCCGTTGTCGTCCCAGCCCATCGGGTAGAACACGGCCTTGCCGCGCATCCGCTGGTAGCGCGCGATCAGGTCGGTGTGGGTGTAGGAGAAGACGTGCCCGACGTGCAGGCTGCCGCTCACCGTCGGCGGCGGGGTGTCGATGGAGTAGACGTCGGCCCGGTCCTTGGTGCGGTCGAAGGCGTAGGTGTCGTCGGCCTGCCACTGCGCCGACCACTTGGCCTCGAGGCCCTCGAGCGCGGCCTTGTCGGGTACGACGGGCGCGCTCGGCTGCGCGTTCGTCGTGTCCGTGGGCTGCTCGGTGATCTCGGTCATGGTCGAAATCCTAGGGCGCGTCACCGCGACATGACGCACCGGTTACGCGCGCGGTCGCGGGTCGACGTCCGGGCCCCGCCCGCCTCACCCGTAGGAGTGCCCGCCGAGGGCAGCCGCGAGGGCGGCCTCGCTCTCGGGGCTCGCGACCCAGAAGCCGTCCTGGAACGCGAACTCGCCGGAGCAGGCGTCGTCGGTGAGGGTGACCCGCCCGTCCGGGCCGGAGAGCACGAGGAGCCGGGTGGGACCCGAGTCGGTGCAGCGTCCGGCGAGCTGTCGCTGGGCGGTCGCGTTGCGGAGCAGGTCGTCGAGCACCGTGGTGAGGGTGGCGCCCTCGAGGACCCCCTCGAGGCGCGGGTAGTCGGGCTCACCCTCCGGGTCGACGCCGTAGCAGACGACGGCCGAGGTGACCTCGAGGTCTGCGAGCCTGCCGTCGAAGGTGTCGGGGGCGTCGAGCAGGGGGCCGTCCTCGCCCTGCGGCCGCGGGCAGGGGATGTCCTCGACGCTGGCCTGCTGCCGGAACAGGGCACGCTGCACGCGGTCGATCACGTCGTCGACCAGGACCTCGCGACCCTCGACGGCGACGGTGGCGCAGGCGGTGGACGTGGTGCCGAGCGCGCGGGTAGAGCCGTCGGGGTAGCCCACCACCAGCGCCCACGGCATGACCGCGACCAAGGACGCGGCGCACATCTCGGGGAGCGGGCGGGGCCGCAGGTCTCGCAGGTCGGCCACGAGCGCGTCGACCCCCTCGGTCACCGGCCGGGTGGGCAGCATGAAGTCGACCGTGCCCTGCTGCGAGACGAACGTCGCCGGGCACAGCCGGGCCGAGGTGGCCCCGGCGGGCAGGTCCTCGACGCTGAGGCCCTCGCTCACGTCGGGCGCCGGGTCGGGGCACGCGACCGGGGCGACCCG
>CALRVO020000341.1:0-5053 GCA_943371595.1 Sphingomonas paucimobilis | reverse complement strand
CACCGGCGGCGAGGCCGTCGAGTACGCCGGCGAGTGGGACCTCCCCCTCAACCGCCCGCTCTACCGGGCGTTCTCCCTCTACATGAGTCGCAGGTAGGACATGGGACTGACGCTCACCGTCGACGGACCCCGCTGGCGCGCGCACCTGCGCGCGCTCGCCGACGCGACCCCCGGCCTGGTGCCGGTGGTCAAGGGCAACGGCTACGGCCTCACCACGGGTCGGCTGGCCCGGCGCAGCGCCTGGCTCGGCGTCGACACGATCGCGGTCGGCACCTACGAGGAGCTGCCCGAGGTCGCCAGCCGCTTCCCGGGCTCGCTGCTGGTGCTGACCCCCTGGCGCCCGTTCGTCCCCGACCTCGACCCGGCCCTGCGCGACCGGGTGATCCACACCGTCGGTCGCGTGTCCGACGTCGACGACCTGCTCACCCGCCAACCCGGCGCCCGCATCGTCGTCGAGCTGCTCACCTCGATGCAGCGCCACGGCTTCACGGCCCGTGGGCTCTGGGAGGCCGCCGACCACCTGCGCCACCACCCCTACCGGCTCGAGGGGCTGGCCCTGCACCTGCCGCTGGCCCAGGGCTCCCACCTCGGCGAGGTACGCCGTCACCTCGACGCGGCCGTCGGCGCCGGGCTGCCCGGGCTCGACACCGTGTGGGTCAGCCACCTGACCGGTGACGAGCTCGCCTCGCTGCGCTCGTCGTACGCCGACTTCACGGTCCGCCCGCGCATCGGCACCGACCTGTGGCTCGGTGACCGCGGCGCGCTGTCGGTCACCGCGACCGTGCTCGACGTGCACGAGCTCGAGCGCGGCGACGCCTTCGGCTACCGCGCCCGCACCGCCCCCAAGGCGGGGCACCTGCTGGTCGTGAGCGGCGGCACCGCCCACGGCATCGGCCTGGAGGCCCCGATGGGCGAGTCGTCGATCAAGGCACGGGCCTCGACCCTGGCCCGTGGCGGCATGGACGCCGTCGGCTTCGTGCGCTCGCCGTTCTCGATCGACGGCAAGCAGCGGCTCTTCGCCGAGCCGCCCCACATGCAGGCCTCGATGCTGTTCCTGCCCTCGGGCGCCCGGGTGCCCGAGGTCGGCGACGAGATCGACGTCCGGGTGCGCTACACCGCGACGACGTTCGACGCCATCGTGGTGTCCTGACGGTCCTCGACCGTCTGCCGCACGACGTCGTCCTCGGGCCACCACACGTCACGCACGACCATCGCCACCAGCCACAGGGTGCCGCCCAGGTGGACGGCGATCGCCAGCCAGTAGAAGCCGGAGACCCCGTTGCCGCCGGGGTCGAGCAGGCCGCCGCGCCACCACCACAGCATCGCGAGGTAGACGACCTCGCAGCCCTGCCACACGAGCAGGTCACGCCACCGGGGACGGGCCAGGGCGGCGAGCGGGAGCAGCCACAGCGCCTGCGAGGGCTCGTAGGACAGGCCGAGCACGAGCACCCCGGCGACCAGCAGCAGGGCGACCTGGCTGAGCCGCGGCGTCGACGGGGCGAGCAGCACGACGGCGACGACCCCGGCGACCCACAGCCCGATCAGCACCCACGAGACCGCGAACCCGAGGTCGCGCGACAGGCCGGCCGACTGGGCCACGACGGTCCACACCGACCCCTGGTCGGCGCCGCGCTCCCAGGCCGCGACCCAGAAGCGCTCCCACTGGGCGCGTCCGGTGACGAACGCCGGCGCGTTGAGCAGGGCCCAGGCCGCCACGGCGGTGACCACCGACGGCAGCAGCGCGGGCAGCCGCCGCTCGCGCAGGCAGACCACGGCGAGGGCGAGCAGCAGCAGGACCGGCCACACCCCGGCCGCCGCCCCGGCGCCGACGAGCGCCCCGGCGAGGACCAGGCGACCGCGCGACCACGCCCACAGGGCGCCGGCGACCGCGGCGACGGGCAGGAGGTCCCACGACACGATGCCGGCGACGGCGAGCACTGGTCCGGCCGCGAAGCCCGCGGCGTCCCACGGGCGGCGCCGGTGGGCGGCGGCCAGGGCGGCGGTGGCCAGCATCGCGAGCAGCGCGAAGCCGACCGCGTTGACCACCACGAAGAGGCGCCGCTCGTCGTCGACCGCGGCGCTCCCCGCGACGGTGCCGGCCGGCTGGTCGAACCGGTCGGTCACGTCGGGTGAGCCGCTGAGCACGTGGGTGACCCGCGCGGCGGCGTAGGTCCACAGGCCGACGGCCGCGGGCTCCTGCGTCACGGGGTGGCGCAAGCGGGTGTCGGCGTCGGAGCTCCACGGCCACGCCAGCTCGGCGAGCCCCTCGCCGCTGTAGACGTCGGGCACCTTGCTCACGCAGACGTGGGTGTAGCGGGACTGGCTGGTCGTCGACCAGCCGCCCTCGGCACACGCGGTCTTGGACGCCAGGCCCAGGGTGAAGGTCAGCGCGGTCAGCGCGAGCAGGACGCCGAGCACCGACACCCCCAGCCGCGCCGCGGCCCCGCGTGGTCGCCGACCGGTCCGCCGACGACCTCGCTGAGCGCGGCCACCACCCGGTCCTCCTGGGTGGGATGGACGTGCGTCACCCCTGCGCGCGCCCGGACGTCGGCCGCGGGCTGGCCGGCGCCGAGGGCGGGGCCGACGGGCTCGGGGGTGTCGTGGGCGACGGCGACTGGGTCGGGGGCTCCGAGGTGGGCGGGCACCCGAGCAACCCGCAGGGGTCGGTCGTCGGGGGCTGGGTCGGCTCCGACGTCGGCGGCTGGGTCGGCTCCGAGGTCGTCGGCGGCGCCGAGGTCGGCGGCTCCGAGCTCGGGGTGCGCGTCGGCTTCGGCGGCTCGCGGGTCGGCTCCGGCGGGGGCGTGTACGGCGTGTGGCCCGGGTCGGGGGCCTCGCCGTCGACGAACGCCGGCTCGGGGAACTCCTCGACCGGGACCCCGTCGAGGACGCGGCCCATGATCGCCCTCCACGTCTTGGCCGGGTAGTTGCCGCCGAAGTAGCCGAGCTTGCCGTCCTCGGCGGTCGGCAGCCAGCCGTCGAGCTGTCCGTTGCCCGGGCCGCGGACGTACATCACGGCGGTCGACAGCTGCGGGGTGAACCCGACGAACCACGACGACGACACGGCACCGCCGTCCTTGGTCGCGGTGCCGGTCTTGCCGGCGATCGGGCGGTCGTCGTCGAGCTCGGCCGAGGTGCCGGACCCGACCTCGGCGACCTGCTGCAGGGCGTAGGAGACGTCGGAGGCGATGTCGGCGCTCAGCGCCCGCTTCTCGCTGACCTTGTGCTGGTAGAGGACCTCGCCGTCGCGGTCGGTGACCTTGGAGATCACGTAGACCGGCGCCGCGACGCCGTTCGCGGCGATGGTGGCGTAGCCGTTGGCCATGTTGATCGGGCTGACGCCGGCCGAGCCGAGCGCGACGCCGGTCTCGGGCTTGAGCCCGGGGCTGCTGGTGGGGATGCCGGGGCCGCGCCGGCGCTCCTTGGGCCCGGGGATGCCCATCGACTCGGCGGTCTTGATGATCTTCTCGGGGCCGTCGTCCATCGCGTCGGTGAGGTCGATGAAGGCCGTGTTGACGGAGTCCTCGGTCGCGGCGAGCAGGCTGATCGCGCTGCCCTTGCTGGCCGTGCCGCTGTCGCCCTGGTTCTCGAACTCGGTGTCGCCGATGGTGATCGGCGAGTTGCCGTCGAAGGTGTCCTTGAGGGCGTAGCCCTCCTTGAGGCCGGCGGCGACGGCGAACGCCTTGAACGTCGACCCTGCCTGGCCGGTGTAGGTCGCCCAGTTGATCTGGGACTGGAGGAAGTCCTGCCCGCCGTAGAAGCCGCGCAGCGCACCGGTGCCCGGCTCGACGCTCGCCGCAGCGGCGTGCAGCTGCTTGGGCTGGTAGCCCTCGCCCTCGGTCGGCTTGACCTCCTCGATGCCCGACTCGATGTCGGCCATCACGTCGCGGTCGAGCGTGGTGGTGATCCGCAGCCCGCCGCCGTCGATCTCGTCCTCGGTGAAGAGCGTGCCGTCGGGCTTCTCCAGGTCCAGCAGCTGGTCCTTGATCAGGGTCAGCATGTGTCCCTTCTGGCCGCCGTAGGTGCTCTCGGCGTCGATTTTGGGGAACTTCGGCAGCTTGCGGGCCGCCTGCTCGGCCTCGGCGTCGGTGATGTCACCGGTCTTGGCCATGCTGCTCAGGACGTACTGGTAGCGGCCCTTGAGCGCGCGTCGGGCGTCCTTGCCGTCGGCGGGGTCGAGGTCGTTGGGGTCGTTGAGCACGCTGGCCAGGACGGCGGCCTCGCGCAGCTCGAGGTCCGCCGCGGGCTTGTCGAAGTAGGCGTTGGCCGCGGCCTGGATGCCGTAGGCACCGCGGCCGAAGTAGATGGTGTTGAGGTAGCCCTCGAGCACCTGGTCCTTGCTCTGCTCGCGCTGGATCTTCAGCGACAGGATCGCTTCCTTGACCTTGCGCTTGTAGGAGCGCTCCTGGTTGAGGTAGAGGATCTTGACGTACTGCTGGGTGATGGTCGACGCACCCTGGGTCGACCCGCCCTTGGCGTTGTTGAAGACCGCGCGCAGGATGCCCTTCGTGTCGATGCCGTTGTTGGTGTAGAACGACTGGTCCTCGGCCGCGACGACCGCCTGCTTGATGTTGTCGGGCATCTCCGACAGCGGGATCGAGTCGCGGTTCTGCAGGGCGTAGCGCCCCAGCTCCTCCTTGCCCCCGTCGTAGTAGACGATCGAGGCGTTGGCCAGGAAGTCCTTGTTGGGGTCGGGGATGTCGGTGCTCTTGTAGACGTAGATGAACCCGGCGACGCCGAGCAGCGCGAGCACGAGGCCGGTGACGGCGCTCCACACGAAGAACTTCTTCACGCGGCGCTTCCACGGCTTCGTCGGCGTCGACGGCTTCGTCGGGGCGCCCGCACCTTTGCCCTGCACCGACGCTGCGCCCCCGGCCTTCCGCTTGCCTGCCACTACCGGTGTCCCTTCGTCGGATCAGTTCGTCCCGCTCGTCGCCTGCGGCCCGCCGTGAGTCGGGGCCCGAGGTCGATGGGCACGACACACCAGAGTACGGGCGCTCCCTGGGACGCTCCCAAAAGCGCGCACCCGCCGCCGGGCGCCGCGGGGGTGGGCCCA
>CALRVO020000340.1:0-5056 GCA_943371595.1 Sphingomonas paucimobilis | reverse complement strand
GGCCCGGTGACCGGGGTCCTGAGCGGCGCCTCGTCGCGCGGCGGCCTGCTGGTGCTCAGCGGCAGCCGACGCGGCCCGTCGGTGCGTGACACCGAGGCCCTCACCGCGACGGTCCTGCGTCGCTCCCGCTGCGCCGTCGCGGTCGTCCCCGAGCCGTGACCGGCGTTCCCGGGCTGACCCGTGGGACGCCGCCCGGCCACGGGTCGGCCACCCACGGCCTGACGACCGACGAGGCGCGCCGCCGACTGGAGGAGTCGGGCCCCAACGCGCTCCCGCAGGCGGCGCCCACGCCGGTCGTCCGGCGGGTCCTGCGTCAGCTGGGCGACCCGATGATCCTGCTGCTGCTCGGCGCGTTCGTCGTCGTGGTGGTCACCGGCGACCTGGCCGACGCGACGATCATCGCGGTCGTCGTGGTGATCAACACCGCGATCGGGGTCGTGCAGGAGGTGCGCGCCGAGAGCGCGATCGAGGCCCTGGGCCGGATGTCGGCGCCGCGCGCCACCGTGGTGCGCGACGACGTCGTCCGTACGGTCGCCGCGGCCGAGCTGGTCGGCGACGACCTGGTGGTGCTCGACGCCGGTGCCGTGGTCCCGGCCGACCTGGTGGTGCTCGAGGCGGCCGCCCTGATGGTCGACGAGGCCGCGATGACCGGGGAGTCGGTGCCGGTCTCCAGGGACGTCGGCGAGGAGCTGCTGGCCGGCACCGTGGTCACGGGCGGCCGGGCCCGGGGTCGGGTCGTGCGCACCGGCGCGGACAGCGGGCTGGGCCAGATCGCCGCGCTCGTCGCGGGCACGGTGACCGGCCCGACGCCGCTGCAGCAACGCCTGTCGCGCCTGTCGCGGACCCTGGTCGGCGCCACGACGGTGCTGTGCCTGGTCGCGTTCGTGTCGTCGGTGGTGCGGGGCGAGGCCGTCGTGGCCTCGCTGATCCTCGCGGTCAGCCTCGGCGTGGCCGCGATCCCCGAGTCGCTGCCGGCGGTGGTGTCGGTGGCCCTGGCGCTCGGGGCGCACCGGATGGCCCAGCGCTCCGCCGTGGTGCGGTGGCTGCCCGCGGTGGAGACCCTGGGCTCGGTGGACGTCCTGGCCTCCGACAAGACCGGCACCCTCACCGAGGGCCGCATGGAGGTGGGTCGCTGGTGGACCCCCGAGGGTCCCCACGACGTCGGCGTGCCCGGCCTCGCGGCCGCCGACCGACGCCTGCTGCGGGACGTCGTCCTGTGCAACGACGCGCGGCTCGGCGCCGACGGCGCGGTCGTCGGGGAGGCGATGGAGGGCGCCCTGCTGGTGGCGGCGGCCCGTCACGACCTCGACCGGACCGACCTCGAGGCGGTGTGGACCCGCACGGACGAGCGGCCCTTCGACGCCACCACCCGCTCGATGACCACCTGGCACCAGGGGCCCGACGGCACCACGGTCGAGGTGACCAAGGGCGCCCCCGAGGTGGTGCTCGAGACCGTCGCTGCAGGTTCGGCGGCGACCGCCGCGCGCGCGGCGGCCCAGACGCTGGCCGAGGCCGGCTTCCGGGTGATCGCCGTCGCTGAGGGCGACGAGCTCGTCGGCCTGGTCGCCGTGGCCGACCCGCCCCGACCCGCGGCCGCCGAGGTGGTCACGGCGTGCCGGGCGGCCGGGATCCGGATGGTGCTGATCACCGGTGACCACCCCGCCACCGCCCGGGCGATCGCCGAGCAGGTCGGGATCGCGGGCCCCGGCTCCGAGGTCGTCGACGGCGACGCGGTCGCGCGCGGCGAGCACGTCGACCGGGTGGAGCACATCGACGTCTACGCACGGATCCGCCCCGAGCAGAAGGTGGCGATCCTCGACGCCTGGCGCGCGCACGGCGCCGTCGTCGCGATGACCGGTGACGGGGTCAACGACGCGCCGGCCCTGCGGCGCGCCGACATCGGCGTGGCCATGGGCGGGCGCGGCACCGAGGTCGCGCGGCAGGCGTCCGACCTGGTGCTCGCCGACGACGACCTGCGCACCCTCGTCGCGGCGGTCGCCGAGGGGCGTCGGGTCTACCGCAACATCCGCACCTTCCTGCGTTACGCGCTGGCCGGGGGCCTGGCCGAGGTGATGGTCATCCTGGTCGCGCCCCTGGTGGGGATGGCGGTCCCGCTGACCCCGGCGATGATCCTGTGGATCAACATGCTGACCCACGGCGTACCGGGGGTGGCCTTCGGTGGGGAGCCGCTCGACCCCGCCGACATGGAGCGCCCCTCGCCCCCGCCGACCCGCCGGGTGCTCGACCGGACCCTGGTCGGCCAGGTCGCGGTCGCCGGCGTCCTCATCACCGTCATGTCGTTCGTCGCCGGGTGGCTCGGGCCCGACTGGGGCGTGCCGACCTCGACGGCGGTGTTCGTCGCCCTGGGCTTCGGCCAGCTCTCGGTCGCGATGGCCGTGCGGTCGCCCCGTCGCGGCGTCGGGTGGCGCGGTCGCGGCCTCGAGGCGGCGGTCGTCGTGGCCGGGCTGCTGCAGGTGGCCGCCGTCCTCGTGCCGCCGCTGCGCGAGCTGGTGGGGGCCGAGGTCGCCGAGCTGCCGGGGCTGGCGCTGGTCGTGCTCGTGGGCGTCGTGCCGGGGGTGGTGCTGGTCACCGGCCGTGCGTTCCGAGGGGTGGCCACGCGTCTGGTCTGATGGACCGCATGGACCTGACCAGTGCGCTGCGGCAGCTGCCGCCCGACCCCCGGGTGCTCGTCAGCGGCAACCACGCCACCCCCTGGCACACCCTCGGCCTCGTCGACGCGGGCCTCGAGTCCTACCGGCTGTGGGCGCTCAACGGCCAGCGCGGGTTGCCCGAGCGCGAGGGCGTGGTGCTCGAGACGTCGTTCGTCGGCCCGGGCATGCGGCGCAGCCCCCGGCTCAGCTACGTCCCCTCGCGGCTCTCGCTCGTGCCGCTGCTCATCGGCACCGCCCAGGTGCCCGACCTGGTGCTGGTGCACACCACCCGCCCCCGCCACGGCAAGGTCTCGCTGGGCATCGAGGTCAACGTCCTGCCCGCCGCCATCGACGCCGTACGCCGCCGCGGCGGGCTGGTCGTCGCCCAGGTCAACGACCGCCTGCCGTGGACCTTCGGCGACGCCGAGGTCGACCTCGACCTGATCGACGTCCTCGTCGAGGCCGACGAGCCGCTGCCCGTGCCGGTGCACACCCCGATCGACGACACCGCTGCCCGCATCGGCGCGCTGGTCGCCGAGCGGGTGCCCGACGGGGCGACCCTGCAGGCCGGCATCGGCGCCGTGCCCGACGCGACCATGCACGGCCTGGTCGACCGGCGCGGCCTGCGGGTGTGGACCGAGATGTTCTCCGACTCCGTGCTGGCGCTGGAGAAGGCCGGCGCCCTCGACCGGACGACGCCGCTGGTCGCGTCGTTCCTCTTCGGCTCCGAGGAGCTCATGGAGTGGGTCGACGGCAACGAGCGGGTGCGGATGGCGCGCACCGAGGTCACCAACGACCCGGCCCGCATCTCCGCCAACCCGTCGATGGTCAGCGTCAACACCGCCCTGCAGGTCGACCTCTTCGGCCAGGCGAACGCCTCGCGCATCGGCGCCCGCATCCACTCCGGCTTCGGCGGCCAGACCGACTTCGTCGTCGGTGCCCTGCACAGTCCCGGCGGCCAGGCCCTGATCGCCCTGCGCTCCTGGCACCCCCGTGCCGACGTCTCGACCATCGTGCCGATGGTCGAGGAACCGGTCACGTCGTTCCAGATGAGCGCCGTGGTCACCGAGCAGGGCGTCGCCGAGATGTTCGGCCGCGACCAGACCGCCCAGGCGACCAACCTGATCGAGCACGCCGCCCACCCCGACGTGCGCGACGAGCTGCGCGAGGAGGGTGTCGAGCTGGGGCTGCTGCCGGGGCCCGGGTGAGGGTCATCCGTCGCGGATGAGTCGGACGGCCCCGAGCGACGGCGATGGTGGGAGGACACGGAGCCGCCCGCCCGCCCGGCAGGTCGGCGGCTCGAGCCGCTCGATCGACCGGGAGGTCCCCACGATGGCATTCGACACGTTCACGGTTTTCGCAGGCGTCTACCCCGACCTCGACTCCGCCGAGGCCGACTACGACCTCGTCAAGGAGCTGCACCGCAAGGAGGGGCTCATGGACGCCTACGACGCGGCGGTCATCCACCGCCGTGACGACGGCAAGGTCAAGATCACCCGCAAGCACGAGACCCCGACCCGGGTCGGTGGGGTGCTGGGTGGTGGCGCCGGCCTGGCGACTGGCCTGGTCGTGGCGCTCTTCCCGTTCGCGGCCGTGGGCGGCGGCCTGCTGGCCGCCACCTCCGCCGGCGGGGCGATCCTGGGCGCTGTGGCCGGGCACGCCGCCTCGGGGATGAGCCGCGAGGACCTCAAGGAGCTCGGCGAGTCCCTCGACGCCGGCGAGGCCGGCCTCGTCGTCGTCGGCGTGACGGACATGGAGGCCCGGATCGAGAAGTCGATGCACCGCGCCGAGAAGCTGGAGAAGAAGGAGATGAAGGCCGACGCACACGCCCTCGAGCTGGACGTCAAGGAAGCCGGCAACGAGTAGCCGGAGCCGCCCGAGCCCGTGGACATGACCAGGAGTCGTCCACAGGCGGGGGTGGTCGGTGGGTTGTCCACAACCCCGGTGGTTGAGCGGGAAAGTCGACCCTGAAGTGTCGGTGGTCGGTGCTGTGATGGGGTCATGGCCGAGCCCACCGACACCACTGCGACACCCCGATCGGGCCACCCGATCGAGGCATTGCTGTGCACGGTGCTCGGCGACCTGCAGGGTCTGGCTGACGTTCCGGTGTGGTCGATGGACGCCGCCACGACCACCCGGGTGGTGGCTCTGGCGGCGCGGGTGGCAGCGGGTGTGGCCGAGGTCGAGGCCCGGGCGATCGGCCAGGCCCAGGTGCTCGACCTGGCGGGTGCTGCCGGGTGCCGTGACCTGTCTCGGTGGGTCCAGGGCACGACGGGGGTGACTCGGCGTACGGCCCGGGTGAAGGTCAGGCTCGCTTCGGCGCTGGGCGACTTGGAGCCGATCCGGGCCGCGACCGCGCGCGGTGACCTCCATGCCGAGCAGGCCCAGGCGATCGCCGACCAGGT
>CALRVO020000339.1:0-5085 GCA_943371595.1 Sphingomonas paucimobilis | reverse complement strand
TGCGCGACAGCGGGCTGGCCGTCGAGCCGTCCCAGGTGCTGGTCACCAACGGAGGCAAGCAGGCGATCTACGCGGCGTTCGCGGCGATGATCGACCCCGGCGACGAGGTGATCGTGCCGGCGCCGTACTGGACGACCTACCCCGAGGCGATCCAGCTGGCCGGCGGCGTCGCCGTCGAGGTCCTCGCCGACGAGACCCAGGACTACAAGGTCACCGTCGAGCAGCTCGAGGCCGCCCGCACCGAGCGGACCAAGGTGCTCCTGTTCGTCTCCCCGTCCAACCCGACCGGGGCGGTCTACACCTCCGACGAGATCCGCGCGATCGGCCGGTGGGTCGAGGACCACGACCTGTGGGTGCTGACCGACGAGATCTACGAGCACCTCGTCTACGACGACGCCGACACCGGGTCGATGCCCGTGCTGTGCCCGTTCCTGCAGGACAACTGCGTCGTCGTCAACGGCGTCGCCAAGACCTACGCGATGACCGGCTGGCGCGTCGGCTGGATGATCGGTCCGAAGGACCTGGTCAAGGCCGCGACCAACCTGCAGAGCCACGCGACCTCCAACGTCGCCAACGTCTCGCAGCGCGCGGCGATCGCCGCGGTCGAGGGCGACCTCGCCGCGGTCGACGAGATGAAGGTGGCCTTCGACCGCCGGCGCAAGACGATCGTGACCATGCTCAACGAGATCGACGGCGTCGTGTGCCCGATGCCGGGCGGCGCGTTCTACGCCTACCCCTCGGTCAAGGGCCTGCTCGGCAAGGAGTACGCCGGCAGGGTCATCGACACCTCCGCCGACCTCGCCGAGTACATCCTCGAGACCGCCGAGGTCGCGGTGGTGCCGGGTGAGGCCTTCGGCTCCCCCGGCTACCTGCGGCTGTCCTACGCGCTGGGCGACGACGACATCGTCGAGGGCATCTCGCGCCTGCAGAAGCTCTTCAGCTAAGGGATGCACCGCGACCTCCACACCCTCCCCAAGGCGCACCTCCACCTGCACTTCACCGGCTCGATGCGCCACGAGACGCTCCTCGAGCTCGCCGAGCGCGACGGCATCGCCCTGCCCGACTCGTTGGTCTCGGAGTGGCCGCCGCAGCTGAGCGCGGCCGACGAGAAGGGCTGGTTCCGCTTCCAGCGGCTCTACGACGTCGCGCGCTCGGTGCTGCGCACCGAGGACGACGTACGACGGCTGGTGCGGGAGGCGGCCGAGGACGACGTCGGCGACGGCGGGCGCTGGTTGGAGATCCAGGTCGACCCCAGCGGCTACGCCGCCCGGTTCGGTGGCATCACGGCGTTCACCGACCTGGTGCTCGACGCGGTGCGCGACGCGGCCGGGCGCACCGGGCTCGGCATCGGGGTGGTGATCGCGGCCAACCGCACCCGGCACCCCCTCGACGCCCGCACCCTGGCACGGCTCGCCGCGCAGTACGCCGGGCGCGGCGTGGTCGGCTTCGGCCTGTCCAACGACGAGCGGCGCGGTCGCACCGCGGACTTCGCCGGCGCCTTCACGATCGCGGAGCGCGCCGGACTCACCCTGGTCCCCCACGCCGGCGAGCTGCGGGGACCCGACCACGTGCGGACGTGCCTCGACACGTTGCACGCCGACCGGCTGGGGCACGGCGTCCGCTCGGCCGAGGACCCCGAGCTGCTGGCCCGTGTGGTCGACGCCGGGGTCGCGCTGGAGGTCTGCCCGGTCTCCAACGTCGCCCTCGGGGTCTACTCCGACCTGACGTCGGTCCCGCTGCCCACGCTGCTCGAGGCGGGCGCCACGATCGCGCTCGGGGCCGACGACCCGCTGCTGTTCGGCTCCCGGCTGGCGGGCCAGTACGCCACGATGCGCGCCGCGCACGACCTGGACGACGCGACCCTCGCGGAGCTGGCGCGGATGTCGGTGCGGGCCTCCCGGGCCCCCGACGACCTGCGGGCGAGCACCCTGGCCGGGATCGACGCCTGGTTGCAGGCATGAGGTCGTCCTCCCGGTGACATGATCCGGTCATGACGCAGCCGTCGGACGAGACTCCTGACTTCCTCGCCAAGCCCGGCCCACCCTCGGGCGAGCAGCCTGGCCCGACGCCCCCTCCCCCGCCCTACGGCAGCCCCTACGTGTCGGAGCCGGCCCCGGGCCAGCCGCCGTACGGCCCCTACGCGCCGTACGGGGCGGCAACCCCGGGGGCGCCGGGCTACCCCTTCGCCCAGGCGCACAACGGCGCCAACGTGGCGATGGGCCTGGGCATCACCAGCGTGGTGTGCGCCGTGCTGACGCCGTTCGTGTGCATCACCATGCCGGGCGTGCTCACCGGCCCCTTCGCGATCGCCCTCGCGGTGCGCGCACGCACCGAGATGGGCCAGCGGCCGGGCGCCTACAACAACGCCGGCGCAGCGACGGCCGGGCTGGTGACCGGCATCATCGGCACCGTCCTCGGCCTGCTGATGATCGGGCTGACCCTCTTCGTGATCGGTGCCGTCTTCTCGATCGGCTCCTGACTCACAGCTCGCAGCCGACGAGCACCGGCTCGTTGACCAGCGTCACGCCGTACGCCGAGCGCACCCCGTCACGCACGGCGCGGGCCAGCGCCAGCAGGTCGTCGGTGCTCGCCTCGCCGCGGTTGGTGAGGGCCAGCGTGTGCTTGCTCGAGAGCGCCACGGGCGCGTCCTCGCGCAGGGCGTAGCCCTTGGTGAAGCCGGCGTGCTCGATGAGCCAGGCCGCGCTGGTCTTGACCAGGCCGTCGGCCGCGGGCCACGACGGGGCACCGGCGGGCACCTCGGCGGCCGGCAGCAGCGGGTTGGTGAAGAAGGAGCCGGCGCTCCACGTGTCGTGGTCGGCCGCGTCGAGCACCATGCCCTTGCCGCGGCGCAGGGCCAGCACCGCCTCGCGCACCTCGGCGAGCGGCGCCCGCCGACCCTGCTCGACGCCGAGCGTGCGGGCCAGCTCGGCGTAGGCGACGGGGGCGCTGAGGGCCTGCGGGCCGCCGACGGCGAGCTGGAAGGTGACGTCGAGGACGACGTGGCGACCGGGGTCGGCCTTGAACCTCGAGTGGCGGTAGCCGAAGCCGCAGTCGGGCCCGGCGAAGGTGCGCACGCCCCGGATGGCGCGGTCCCAGACCCGCACCCGGGCCACGGTCTGGGAGACCTCCTGGCCGTAGGCGCCGACGTTCTGCACCGGCGTCGCCCCCACCGAGCCGGGGATGCCCGAGAGCGCCTCGACGCCGACCCAGCCGCGCTCGACGGCGTGGGCGACGAAGCCGTCCCAGTCCTCGCCGGCCGCGACGGTCACGAGCACTCCCCCGCAGGTCGGGTCGGCCTCGTCGTGGTCGGCCTCGATGCCCCGGGTGGCGACGCGGACGACCGTGCCGTCGAAGCCCGCGTCGGCGACGACCAGGTTGCTGCCGCCGCCCAGGACCAGCACGGGCTCGGCGCCCACGTCGGCGCGGCCGACCGCCTCGACCAGCTCGGACTCGGTGGTGGCGGTGACCCAGTGCTGGGCCGGCCCGCCCAGGCGGAGCGTGGTGTGGTCGCGCAGCAGCTCGGCCGCCACGGCAGCCTCAGTCACGCAGCGACACCTGGCACCGACCCAGGACGCTGACGCCCTCGCAGGTGACCGTGACGGCGATCGTGCCGTCGTCCTTGCGGGTGCCGGCGACGATGACGTCGGTGCCCTCGACGGGCACGACGACGGGCTTGGTGAACTTGGCGCCGATGTGGGCGATCTGCCCGGTGCGGCCGGCCTGCTCGTCGACGTAGCGGGCGGCCAGGGCGAGGGTGTACATGCCGTGGGCGATGACGCCGGGCAGGCCGACCGCGAGGGCCACCTGCTCGTCCTGGTGGATGGGGTTGTGGTCACCGCTCGCGGCGGCGTAGGCGACCAGGTCGGCGCGGGTGACGCGATAGGTGACGGGCTCCATCAGGCACCGCCCTCGGCGCCACGGTGGACCAGGGTGGCGGTGCCGGTGCACACGAGCGCACCCGTGGCGTCGATGACCTCGCTGGTGGTGCCGATGATGTCGTTGCCGCCGATGGTGCGCAGCGAGGCGACGGTGAGCGCGACGGTGAGCACGTCGCCGGGCACGACCGGCCGCTCGTGGCGGAACTCCTGGGCCCCGTGGACGATCCGCGACAGTTCGAGCGACTCGGCCTCGAGGAACGTCATCATCGCGGCGAACGCCGGGACGATCGGGTAGGTCGCCGGGGCCGGCCCACCGTCGTACGCCGCCCCGGTGGCCTGCACGAACGCCCGGACGGCGTCGGCGGTGACCTCGTGGGGCGGGGCCGGCGGATAGCTGCGGCCGACGATGTCGGGGTCGACGGGCATGACGTCGAACCTACCGGTTGACCGACTCGTCCCCGAACGCAGAAGACCCGCCGTCCCCAGGAGGGGAGGCGGGTCGTCGCGACGAGAGGAGGTCAGCGCGTCTCGCGGTGCGCGGTGTGCTTGCGGCAGCGCGGGCAGAACTTGTTGAGCTCCAGCCGGTCCGGGTCGTTGCGCCGGTTCTTCTTGGAGATGTAGTTGCGCTCCTTGCACTCGGTGCAGGCGAGCGTGATCTTGGGGCGGACGTCGGAGGACTTGCTGGCCACGATGGTTCCTCTGCCGGACTGGATGTGATGGATGCTTCAGGACAATGCTGGTAGCGGGAGCGGGACTCGAACCCGCGACACCACGATTATGAGTCGTGTGCTCTAACCACCTGAGCTACCCCGCCGTGGTGCGAGTGGTGAGAGCCCCTTTACGGAATCGAACCGTAGACCTTCTCCTTACCATGGAGACGCTCTGCCGACTGAGCTAAAGGGGCAACGACGAAGAACGATACACAGGGGTCGGACCAACCGTGAAATCGGTCCCGGATCCCAGTCGCTGAGCGGGTCCTCGACACCCGCCGCGGACCCTCCTCAGGACCCCAGGACGGCGAACGGACGGGCCTCCTCCAGCTCGTAGGCCAGCTCGAGGAGCACCGCCTCGTGGCCGGCTCCCGCCCCGAACATCATCCCCACCGGGAGGCCCTCGGCCGAGGTCGCCAGCGGCAGCGAGACCGCCGGGTCGCCCGTCGCGTTCTGCCACGGCGTGAACGACACCCACTCGACCAGCCGCTCGATGA
>CALRVO020000338.1:0-5101 GCA_943371595.1 Sphingomonas paucimobilis | reverse complement strand
GCAGCGTGGTGTCCCAGGTCAGCGAGGCGTCGGAGGCCTCGCCGTCGAGCAGGCCACGCAGCCGCTTGATCGGGGTGAACCGCCAGATCTCCTCGCGCCCGGTCGGGGCCGGGTGGTCGGCGACGTCGTAGGACGGCGGCGGGTTGAGGTGGGAGGTGATCTGGTGCTTCACCTCGAGGCCCGCCTCGAGGTTGTCGCGGGCAGAGTCGGTCAGGGTCACGTGTGGGTCTCTCTACGGTTGGTGCCGTACGGCGGGGGCAGGCGGGGCCGGCGTCAGCCGACCGCGCCCTCCATCTGCAGCTCGATGAGCCGGTTGAGCTCGAGGGCGTACTCCATGGGGAGCTCCTTGGCGATCGGCTCGACGAAGCCGCGCACGATCATCGCCATGGCCTCGTCCTGCTCCATGCCTCGCGACATCAGGTAGAAGAGCTGGTCGTCGGAGACCTTGGAGACGCTGGCCTCGTGACCCATCGAGACGTCGTCCTCGCGGATGTCGACGTAGGGGTAGGTGTCGGACCGGCTGATCTGGTCGACCAGCAGCGCGTCGCACAGCACGTTGGACTTGGAGCCGTGGGCGCCCTCGTTGACCTGGATCAGGCCGCGGTAGGACGTACGGCCGCCACCGCGGGCCACCGACTTCGACAGGATCGAGGACGAGGTGTGGGGCGCGGCGTGGACCATCTTGGCGCCGGCGTCCTGGTGCTGGCCCTCGCCCGCGAACGCGATCGAGAGCGTCTCGCCCTTGGCGTGCTCGCCCATGAGGTAGATCGCGGGGTACTTCATCGTCACCTTGGAGCCGATGTTGCCGTCGACCCACTCCATGGTCGCGCCGGCCTCGCACACCGCGCGCTTGGTGACGAGGTTGTAGACGTTGTTGGACCAGTTCTGGATGGTCGTGTAGCGGCAGCGGCCGCCCTTCTTGACGATGATCTCGACGACCGCGGAGTGCAGCGAGTCGGACGAGTAGATCGGCGCGGTGCAGCCCTCGACGTAGTGCACGTAGGCGTCCTCGTCGACGATGATCAGAGTGCGCTCGAACTGGCCCATGTTCTCGGTGTTGATGCGGAAGTAGGCCTGCAGCGGGATGTCGACGTGGACGCCCTTGGGCACGTAGATGAACGACCCGCCCGACCACACCGAGGTGTTGAGCGCGGAGAACTTGTTGTCACCGACGGGGATGACGGTGCCGAAGTACTCCTGGAACAGCTCGGGCTGCTCGCGCAGCGCGGTGTCGGTGTCGAGGAAGAGCACGCCCTGCGCCTCGAGGTCCTCGCGGATCGAGTGGTAGACGACCTCGGACTCGTACTGGGCGGCGACGCCGGAGACCAGGCGCTGCTTCTCGGCCTCGGGGATGCCGAGCTTGTCGTAGGTGTTCTTGATCTCCTCGGGGAGGTCGTCCCAGGTCGCGGCCTGCTTCTCGGAGGAGCGCACGAAGTACTTGATGTTGTCGAAGTCGATGCCGCCGAGGTCGGAACCCCAGGTGGGCATGGGCTTGCGGTGGAAGAGCTTGAGGCCCTTGAGGCGCTGGTCGAGCATCCACTGCGGCTCGTTCTTGAGCGCGGAGATGTTGCGCACGACGTCCTCGCTGAGTCCGCGCTGCGCGGTCGCGCCGGCCACGTCGGTGTCGGCCCAGCCGAACTCGTAGCGCCCGATGCCCTTGAGCTCGGGGTTGAGGTCTTCGATGGAGGTCATGAGGTGACCTTCTCCTTCATTGTCGACTGGTCGGGCAGGTCGGGGATGCAGGTCGTGCAGACACCGTCGCCGTGGGCGATGGTGGCGAGGCGTTGGACGTGGCGCCCGAGGACCCGGCTGATCGCCGCGGTCTCCTCCTCGCACAGCTGCGGGAACTCGTGGGCGACGTGGGCGACCGGGCAGTGCTGCTGGCACAGCTGCTCGCCCACGGGCGAGTCGCGCACCGAGGCGGCGTAGCCCTGGTCGGAGAAGATCTCGGCCAGGACCTGGGCCGGGCCGAGGTCAGGACGGGCCGCGGTGACCTCGGCGAACCGGTCCTCGATGAAGGCCACCCGCCGCTTGGCGAACTCGCGGACGGCGTCGTCTCCCCCGGTCTCGTCGACGAAGCGCAGGGCGGCGACCGCGAGGTCGTCGTACTGCTGGTCGAAGAGGTCGCGGCCGGTCTCGGTGAGCGCGAACTCCTTGGCCGGGCGGCCGCGGCCGCGGGTGCCGGTGCGGCGGGCGTCGCGGGCCACGACGTGGCCCTCCTCGACCAGCTGGTCGAGGTGGCGGCGCACGGCGGCGGGCGTCAGGTCGAGCCGCTCGGCCAGCGTCGCCGCGGTCGAGGCGCCGTTGACCAGGATCGTCCGAGCGACGCGCTGGCGCGTCGTCTGGTCGTTCCCGGTGAATTCCACAACACCAGTGTGCCTATATTGCCGAGGGCACTTCAAGCAAGGTTGCCCTAAGTAGCACCCACCGGTCGCCGCGTCGCGGTTGAATGCCGGGATGCCCGATCCTGTCGTCCCTGCGCCGCGTCTCGCGACCCAGGGCCTGCCCTGGCACCGCGCCGTCGACGACGCGGTCGCGGCGATCGCCGAGGCACGACGGGAGCACGGGGACACCTTCGCAATCTCCCACGGTCGCGACCACTACCTCTTCACCTTCTCGGCGGCGGGTGTGGACGCGTTCTACGCGCTGCCCGAGGAGGTCGCGAGCAAGGGTGTGGCGGACTACCTGATGCTGCGGCGCAAGCTGCCCGACAGCCTCTTCGACGGCCGCCGGACCCTTCCCGGCACGCTGTTCCGGCGCGACGACGTCGCCGGCTACCTCGCCGCCCTCGACCGCGCGCTGGACGCGACCGTCGCCGAGATGGGTCACGCCGGCGAGGTCGACGTGTTCGACCTCACACGCCGTCTTGGTCACCGGCTCGGCCTGGCGTCGTGGGCCGGGCAGGCCGCGGCTCACGGCGCGGCGTTCGAGCGGCTGGTCGCGGCGTTCGACGTCCTCGACGGCTCCGACGCGTTCGTGCACCCCGACGCGATGGCGGCCGTCGCGGCCTCGGGCAAGGCCGACGAGGTCGCGGCGCTCGAGGACGTCGTCGCCGTGCTCGGCCCGCTGCCGCCCGACGACGGGCTGTCCGGACGCGTGCACGCCGCCTGGGCCGACGAGCCCGACGGCGAGGCCCGGCGCCGCGGCATCGCGCTCGACGTCGCGCTCCTCCACGTCGCCTCGATGTCCAACCTGCACGCGGCCCTCGGCTGGGCGCTGGTCGACCTGGTGTCGCACCCGTCGTCGCTCGAGCGGCTGCGGTGCGGCGACCCCGACCACGCGTCGCGGTGCGCGCTGGAGTCGACGCGCCTGGCCCAGCGCTCGATCATGGCGCGCACCGTCCTGGCCCCGGTGTCGTTCGACGACGGCACCACGACGTACGACGTGCCGCCCGGCTGGACGATCGCGACGCTGCTGCCGCTGCTCAACACCTCGGCGGCGCCGGGCCTCGAGCGGTGGGACCCCGACCGGTGGGACCGGCACCGCCTGCGCGACGTCGGCGCGCTCGCCTCGCCCCGGCTGGTGACCGCGTTCGGGCACGGCCGGCACACCTGCCCGGCCCAGCCGTTCTCGCTCGCCGCGATGTCGACGGCCATGGTGCGCCTGGTAGACGCCTACGACCTCACGCCCCGGTGGACGACGTACCCCACCCCGGTGCCGGCCCAGATCGGCGGCGTCGCCCGGGCGGCCGGCCCTGTCCCGCTGGCCTACGCCGCCCGCTGAGGTCGTGAGTCAGGCCGGACGGGTGGCACGCAGCCAGGCGAGGCCCAGGAACGGCAGCACCAGCGGCAGGAAGCCGTAGCCCTGGCCGAAGTGGGACCAGACCGTCTTGTCGGGGAACAGCGCGGTGTCGACGTAGGAGAGCACACCGATCGACAGCACCCCCACGAGCTCGATCGCGACGGCCACCACCGCGACCCGCCACGCCCGGCGACCGCCGAGCAGCAGGCAGGTGGTCGCGACGAGGTAGATCACCGCGGCGACGAGGGAGAGCGAGTAGGCGAACGGCGCCCGGTCGGCCTCGGTGCCGAGCTGGACCGCCGAGCGGCCGGTCGCGGCGACCGCGAAGACGCCGTAGACGAAGACCAGGACGCGCCCGGGGCCCGACGAGAGCTCGTGGCCCGCGCGCACGGCCGGGCGGGTCTGCTCAGACACCGGCACCGCTCCAGATCGTCTCGAGCCGCAGCTGCAGCGCCACCACGGTGAGCACCGCCACCAGCAGCACCCCGGTGCCGGCGCGAGTGCGCTCGGCCAGGGACCAGAACACCCCGATCGGGAGCGCGAGCGCGATGCCGACGAGGTAGCTGACGAACAGCACGCCCTCGACGTCGCGCTCGGTGCGCCCGAGCGCGACGCACCCCACCACGAGCTGGACCACCAGGAGCAGCTCGATCACGGCCAGGAAGCCGAACGTGCGGTCCTGCGCGGCCTCGTCGCGGACCATCAGCACCACCAGGGCCACACCGCCGACGAGGCTGAGCACGATCACCGCACCCGTCACCCATTGGTTCATAGGGCAAACCCTAGACTCGGGTCGTGTCCGACCAGCCAGCCGTCCTCGTCGACGGGCTGGTGATGCGCTACGGAGACAAGGTCGCGGTCGACTCCCTCAGCCTCACGGTCGAGCCGCACACCATCACCGCCGTGCTCGGACCCAACGGCGCGGGCAAGACCACGACGCTCGAGACGTGCGAGGGCTACCGCCGACCCCAGGGCGGATCGGTCCGGGTCCTGGGCCTCGACCCGGTCCGCGACCGCAAGCAGCTCCTGCCGCGCATCGGCGTGATGCTGCAGAGCGGCGGCGCCTGGGGCGGCGTACGCGCGGTGGAGATGCTGCGCCACGTCTCGCGCCTGCACGCCCACCCCGTCGACGTCGACCTGCTGGTCGAGCGCCTCGGGCTGGCCGACTGCGGACGCACGTCCTACCGCCGGCTCTCCGGCGGCCAGCAGCAGCGCCTCGGGCTCGCCATGGCCATCGTCGGGCGACCCGAGCTGGTCTTCGTCGACGAGCCGACCGCCGGCCTCGACCCCGCCGTGCGCCGGACCGTGTGGGAGCTGCTCGAGGAGCTGCGCACCGACGGGGTGACCGTGGTGCTCACCA
>CALRVO020000337.1:0-5112 GCA_943371595.1 Sphingomonas paucimobilis | reverse complement strand
CCGCGCCGACGTCTCGGGCAACGACCTCCTGCAGTACTGGGAGGAGGACGACGCCACCGAGGTCGTGCTGCTCTACCTCGAGTCGATCGGTAACCCGCGCAAGTTCTCCCGCATCGCGCGCCGCGTCTCCCTGCGCAAGCCGATCATCGCGGTGCGCTCCGGTCGCACCACCCAGGGCGTGCCCATGGGCCACGCCGTACGCCGCATCGCGGCCCCGCCCGAGGCCCTCGACGCGATGTTCAAGCAGGCAGGGATCATCCAGGTCGACACGCTGGAGGAGATGTTCGACGTCGCCCAGCTGCTCGCCCACCAACCGCTGCCCCGCGGTCGCCGCGTCGCGGTCGTCGGCAACTCCGACGCCCTGGGCCTGCTCGCGGCCGACGCCGCCGCCGCGGTCGGGCTGACCGTGACCCGGTCGGTGACGCTCAACGCCGAGCCGTCGGCCGAGGACTTCGAGGACGCCCTCGACGACGTGATCGACGACCCCGAGGTCGACTCGGTCATCGCCGTCTACATCCCCCCGCTCAACGTCTCGGGAGAAGACGTCGCCAACGTGCTCGCCGCGGTGGGGGAGCAGTCCGACAAGCCGCTGGTCTCCTCGTTCCTCGGCGCCGAGGGTGTCCCCGAGCTGCTGCGCGTGCCCGACGTCACCGGTGCTTCCGCCGGGCGCGGGTCGGTCCCGTCCTACCCGGCGGTCGAGGCGGCCGTGCGCGCCCTGGCCAGCGTCGTCGACTACGCCGTGTGGCTGCGCACCCCCGACGGCTCGCCGCCCGACCCCGCCGAGGTCGACACCCAGACCGCGCAGCGCGTGGTCAACGAGGTGCTCTCGGTGCACCGCGAGGGCGCCGAGCTCACCCGCGAGCAGGTCTCCGAGCTGCTCGCGGCCTACGGCATCGAGCTGTGGGAGTCGATCCCGGTCGCCACCCTGCGCGAGGCGCAGTCGGCCGGCAAGAAGCTCGGCTGGGACGTCGTGCTCAAGGCCACGGCCGAGGGCCTGCGCGAGCGGCCCGACCTGGCCCACGTGTGGCGCAACATCGACACCACCGCCGAGATGCGCAACGCCTGGGAGTCGCTCACCGCCCTGGTGCGCGACCCCGCCGGGGCCGACTTCGTGGTGCAGAAGAACTCCACGCCCGGGGTGCCGGTGGCGATCCGCAGCATCGAGGACCCGCTGTTCGGACCGGTCGTCTCCTTCGGGATCTCCGGGCCGATCATCGACCTGCTGGCCGACCGGTCCTACCGGATCCCGCCGTTGGGGGCCCGCGACGTCGCGACCATGGTGCGCGAGGTCAAGAGCTCACCGATCCTCTTCGGCTACCGCGGCGCCGAGCCGGTCGACATCGAGGCGGTCGAGCGGCTGATCAGCCGGGTCGCGCAGATGCAGAACGACCTGCCCCAGCTCAGCTCCCTCGAGCTGTCCCTGGTGCTCGCCGGGGCCCAGGGCGCCACCGTGCTCACCGCCTCGGGTCGGGTCGCCCCGGTCGCCGAGCCCCGCTCCGACCTCTTCGTGCGCCGCATGACCGACCACCCCATGGGCGACACGATCCCCGAGTAGCCACGCCGCTCACGTGTGCCGACGACTACGTCGCCGACCAGACGATGGCACCCTCGCCGAAGTAGTCGCCGGTCTCCGACCAGGACGCCTGCGTGGGCACGGCACCCGGAGCCATCACCCTCCAGGCGCACGTCTCGAACGGCCCCGGGTCCTCTCCGTCGAAGACGCGCCGCTCGCAGTCCCCGACGGTGCCGTCGATGTCGAAGTCGATGTAGGACTCGCCCACCTCGCCGTCGGCCGAGCGGATGCCGGTCAGGATGCCGAGCGGGTCCTTGCCGTCGAGGGCACCGGGGAACTTCTCGCTGAGCAGCTCGGACTCCAGGCGCACGTACCAGAGGTCGCGCGAGTCCGCGGTCCACTCGGCCATGCCCTCGGTGATCTCGTCGTCGATGACGGTGTCGTCGCCACGCTCGATCCCGGTCACGACCAGGCTCATGCGGCCCGTGGCCTGTGAGTCGGAGGACGTCGTGAGCGGCAGCACCGCGGGGGTGCCGAGGCAGAGCACCTGCCCCGGGTCGGTGTACAGCCCGGTGGAGGTCGGCTCCGTCGTGCACGCGGTGGGGGAGTCGGCCGAGGTAGCGGGGGCGCTCCGGCCGGGGTCGTCCTCGGAGTCGGACTCGGAGTCGGACTCGGCGCAGCCGAGCAGCAGGGTGGGCAGGACGAGGAGCGGCAGCACGAGCAGCCGGGGGGATCGGGGCACGGGGCCTGCCTTCCCCGGCGCCGGCCTCTCCACGCCCCGAAACCGGGAGCGGACCGGGCCGTCTGCCGGGATACTCGTGACCATGCCGAGCACGAGCCAGTGGGTCACGTTCCTCGTCGCCTCGATCCTCTTCATCCAGGTGCCCGGTCCCAGCCTGCTCTTCACGCTGGGCCGGGCCCTGACCGTGAGCCTGCGCGACGCGCTGATGTCGGTGGTGGGCAACGCGCTCGGCCTCCTGACCCAGGTCGTGGCCGTCGCCGTCGGCGTCGGGGCAGTGGTGGCGGCCAGCAGCACGGCCTACACCGCGGTCAAGGTCGTCGGGGCGGCGTACGTCGTGTGGCTGGGGCTGTCGGCGATCCGGCACCGGGCCGACGCGCGCGAGGCGATGGCGCAGGGGCTCGCCCGCCCGGGTCGTGAGCGGCGGGGTCGGGCCCTGGGCACCGGGTTCCTCGTCGGGGTCACCAACCCCAAGACCATCGTGTTCTTCCTGGCCTTCCTGCCGCAGTTCACCGACGAGTCGCACGCCACCGGGCCGCAGCTGCTCGTGCTGGGGCTGGTGTTCGCGGTGATGGCGGCGGGCTCCGACAGCCTGTGGGCCACGGCGGCGGGTCGGGCCCGCACGTGGTTCGCCCGCAAGCCGCAGCGGCTCGACGCCATGGGCGCGGCGGGCGGGGTGATGATGATCGGCCTCGGCGCCGGGATGGTGCTCGCCGATCGGTGAGAAGTCCCGCGTGACACACTGACCGGCGTGCCACGCATGCCCCGACCGTTCGACGACCTCGACCACTCGCGCGACCTCCGCAAGGCGATCGACCGCACCGGCTACTACCCCGAGGTGGTCGCCGACGCCGTCGACGGGGCCGTGGCCGGCGAGCCCGTGGTGTCCTACTACGTGCACCACGAGCCGACCTTCGAGAACGACGAGGTACGCCGTCACCAGAGCGTCGTCGTGCTCACCCCGTCGCGGCTGATCCTGGCCCACACCGACGAGCACGCGGGCGACGACCTGCTGCCCGAGCCCTACACGTCGACCTCCACCGAGGCGATCAGCCTGACCTCGGTCAAGTCGGTGGTCGTGACCCGGATGACCGCCAACCCCACCAAGGGCCCGCAGCCGCCGGCCGAGGCCGTGATGACCATCGGGTGGGGCGGGGTCGCCCGCCTCGACCTCGAGCCCGCCGGCTGCAGCGACCCCGAGTGCGACGCCGACCACGGCTACACCGGGGTGCTCGCCTCTGACGACTTCTCGCTGCGCGTCTCGACCGCCGCCGACGGCGGCGACGCCGTGGCCGGGCTGCTCTCGTTCGCGGCCTCGCTCTCCGCCCGCACCCAGCACTGACGCCCGACGTGGACTTCGTCGAGCCGGCCTACGGCCGCAGGTCGCTGGCCGACGTGCTGCCGGCCGTCGCCCGGGCGCTCGGCGCACGGGTCGGCGTACCCCCGTCTGGGCTCGAGCTGCCCGACGCCTCGTCGTACGTCGTGTTCCTCGTCGACGGGCTCGGTGCCCGTCTGCTCGAGCGCTACGCGCACGCCGCGCCCTACCTGTCCGGCCTGCTCGCCTCCTCCGGCGGACCCGGGACAGCCGGGGTGCCGTCGACGACGGCGACCAGCCTCACCTCTCTCGGGACCGGTCTGACCCCGGGTGCCCACGGCCTCGTCGGCTTCACCGCCCGCATCCCCGGCACCGGCAAGCTCCTCAACCACCTCTTCTGGGACGCCGACGTCGACCCCCTCGAGTGGCAGCCGCACCCGACGGCGTTCGCGACCCTGGCCGCCGCCGGGGTCTCGGTGACCGTGGTCAACAAGCGCGAGTTCCGCGGGTCCGGCCTGACCGTCGCCTCCAGCCGGGGCGGTGACTACGTCGGCGCCGACAAGGTCGGCGAGCGCATCGCCGCAGCGGTCACCGCGTCGGTGACCCGACCGTCGATGACCTACCTCTACGACAGCGACCTCGACTGGACCGGTCACCGCTGGGGCGTGGCCTCGAGCCAGTGGCTCCAGCAGCTCGCCATGGTCGACGCCGAGGCCGAGCAGCTGCGCGAGGCCCTGCCGACCGACACCCGGCTGGTGGTCGTCGCCGACCACGGCATGGTCGACTCGCCCGACGAGAGCCGCATCGACGTCGACGACCACGCCGAGCTGCTCGACGGGGTCGCGCTGCTCGGGGGAGAGGCGCGCTTCCGCCACCTCTACTGCCGCAGCGGTGCGGTCGACGACGTCCAGGCGTCCTGGTCCGCGGTGCTCGGCGACCGCGCCACGGTGCTGTCACGGGGTGACGCCATCCGCCGCGGCTGGTTCGGCCCCGTCGACGCCCGGGTGCTGCCCCGGCTCGGCGACGTCGTCGTGGCCTGCGACGGCGACCTCGGCATCTTCTCCACCGAGCGCTTCGCCTACGAGAAGACGCTCGTGGGCCTGCACGGCTCGCTCACCCCCGACGAGATGCTCATCCCGGTCCTGGTCGACTGACTCCCCGCCGACGGCATCAGCGGAAGGTGAGGATGCGCACGGGCAGGTCGGTGATGGCGGGCATCGCCGCACCACTGAGGTTGCACAGCGTGGAGGCGACGAGGGTCGGGCTGACGACCTGCATGCCGTAGAAGAAGATGCCCTCGGGCAGGTCGCCGCGCACGGAGAACACCACCGCGTCGCCGGCGAGTGCGTCGCCCCCGATGGCGATGCCGACGTCCTCGCAGCGGCCGTTGGGCACGGCGCCGGCGCCGATGCTGACGGCGCCGGTCGCCGAGCCGCCGGCGAGGTCGGCGAACGTCAGGCTGTCGTTGGTGACCTTGCCCCCGTCGATCGCGTTGCTGGCGAGCTCGCTGTTCGCGACCGAGGAGGACGCGAGGTCGCTGGCCCC
>CALRVO020000336.1:0-5120 GCA_943371595.1 Sphingomonas paucimobilis | reverse complement strand
CGCCGCTGCGCTGCACGACCCGACCGAGCGCGGCGACCGGGCCCTCGCCGGCCGCGACCGACAGGGCCAGCAGCTCGGCGAGGGTGGGGAACTCGGCCAGGATGCGCCGCTCGCGGGCCCGGACCTGGCTGGTCAGCCACGTGTCGCGGGCCAGGACGCCACTGACGAAGGCGACGGCGCAGACGAAGAGGGAGCCGAGCGGTGAGACCGGACCCGAGAGCGCACGCAGCACGCCGTACGCCGCGGCCACGGCGAAGCCCACCAGACCCCACTGCACCTGCTCGACGCGGAGGTCGTGGACCGTGCGGTCGAGCCCGGCGCGCTCCAGGCGCCGCTCGACGGACCGGGCACCGCCCAGGACGCGCTCGACGGTGTCGGCCGCCGAGCGCAGGAGCGGCCCGAAGACCCCCGCCACGGCCGAGCGGGACCCCACGGCTGACGGCCCGGTGGTGCGCCGCGCCGCTGCACCGGGAACGGGCACGTCGCGGACGTAGGGCAGCACCCGCGCGGCCAGCGGGGGACGCCGGATCGCCACCACCCGTCGTCCGGCCAGCAGCGCGCCGAGCCCGGCGGACGCCCCGAGCAGCGCACCCCAGGTCGCGGGAGTCACAGCAGGATCCGTCGTTCGGTGGGCAGCCGGCCGATCCGCATCATCACGCGGTAGGCGCCGACGCAGATGAGGGCCCCGACGGTCAGGATGACCGCGCCCGTCGTCGAGCGGTAGCGCTGGATCACCTCGGACTGCAGCGACATCATCAGCAGCACCGCCCACGGTGAGGCGACCGCGAGCCGGGCCCCGTTGACGGCCCAGGCCTGACGCGACTCGAGCTCGGAGCGGGTGCGCAGGTCGTCGCGGAGGTAGCCGGAGAGGTTGCGCAGCAGGCGACCCAGCTCACCGCCGCCGACCTCGCGCGCGATGCGCAGCCCCTCGACCACGCGATCGCCGACGGGGTCGGCGAGCCGGTCCTTGAGCCGGTCGAGGCTCTCTCCGAAGCGGCCGGTCACCTGGTAGTCGAGGGCGAAGGCGTCGAAGGCCGCGCGCAGCGGCTCGGGCCCGCGGGTCGCGAGCCCGGCCAGCGCGTCGGGCAGCGAGAGCCCGGCGCGGACGGCGGAGGCGAGGTTGTCGATCGCCTCGGGCCACACCTCGGCGAGCTCGCGCAGCCGCCGGCGCGCGCGACCGGACACGATGACCACCGGCAGGTAGCCGGCGATCACGCCGAAGACGACGGCGACCGGTGGGGTGCTCGAGACGCCTTGGACCACGAGGGCCGCGACCAGGCCGCAGCCCAGGCAGAGCGCGACGAACCCGCTCACGGCGACGTCGCCGAGTCCGGCGCTGGTCAGCAGCCTGCGGACGCGGCCCGGTGCGCGGGCGACGCGTGGCCCCGTGCGGGGCAGCGCGAACGCAGACCAGACCAGGAGCAGACCCAGCCCGACCCCCAGCCCGACGAGTGCGCCCACCTCGTCACCGGCCCTCGTGCAGCAGCGCGTGGACGTCGATGCCGAGGCGTTCGAAGAGCTCGAGGCGCGGCGGCATGCCGTGCGTGCGCCGCAGCTCGTGGCCGTGGCGCACGAAGAGGGGTTCAACCTCGATGATGTCGTTCTCGACCCGGCCCGGCACCGCCACGATCTCGTTGACCCGCCGGGTCCCCTGGGGGTCGATGCCGAGGTGGACGACCAGGTCGACCGAGGCCGCGACGGTCGGCACCACGAAGCGCGCGGAGATGTTCTCCCCCGCCAGCAACGGCAAGGTGCACATCTTGACGAGGGCCTCGCGCGCACTGTTGGCGTGCAGGGTGCACATGCCCGGAAGCCCGGCGTTGAGGGCGAGGAGCAGGTCGAGGCACTCCTCGGAACGGACCTCCCCCACGATCACCCGGCTGGGGCGCATCCGCAGCGCCTCCTTGACCAGGTCGCGCAACCGGATCTCGCCGGTGCCCTCGAGCCCGGCCTGACGCGTCTGCATCGGGACCCAGTCGGGGTGGGGGAAGCGCAGCTCGAAGACCTCCTCGGCACTGACCACCCGCTCCCCGCCCGGGATGCTGGCGGCCAGGCAGTTGAGGAGCGTGGTCTTGCCGGCCTGGGTGCCTCCGGCCACCAGGATGTTGAGGCCCGCCCGCACGCTCGCCTCGAGGAAGGCCGCCGCCCGAGGGCTGATGCTGCCGAGCTCGACGAGGTCGCCCAGCTGGCCGGCGCGCAGCACGAACTTGCGGATGTTGACCGCCGAGAACCCGCGGCTGATGCCCTCGAGCACGACGTGCAGCCGGTGCCCCTCGGGGAGCATGGCGTCGACGAACGGTGCGCTCACGTCGAGACGACGCCCGCTGGACTTGAGCATCCGCTCCACCAGCTCGGTCACCTGCGCCCGCGTCAGCACCAGGTTGGTCAGCTCGTGGCGGCCCCGCCGCGCCACGAACACCCGGCTCGGGTCGTTGATCCAGATCTCCTCGGGGAGTTGTTGCGTCTGACGAACTTGGTCTGAGCAGCCCTCCCGGCCCTGGCCCATTCCGGCCGTACGCGCTAACCGAGGAGGAACCAATGCCCGTTGAACTCGCAACCACAACTCTGGTCGATCTCTACCTCCGCCTGTCGATCTCGGCAGACGGAGCAGACTCGCTCGAACGTCAGGAGGCCGACCTCCGAAAGTGGGCGGCTAACGAGGGGCTGGAGGTCCGCAAAGTCTGGCGCGATGACGGCCGGTCCGGCTACCGGCGCGGCGTCAAGCGCGAAGGCTTCGACTCGGCGCTGAAGGCGATCGTCAACGGCGAAGCGAAGACGCTCGCCGTCTGGAAACTCGACCGGCTCTCGCGCCAGGGAGCCGGACAGGTTGGCGTGTTCCTCGACGACGTCGAGCGGGCCGGGGGGCGTCTCGTCTTCCTGAAGGACGGGCTCGACACCCGCACCGGCAACGCTGCGCGTATGCCGATCATGGTCCTGAGCGAGATCGCTCGCTCGGAGTCCGTGAACACCTCGCTTCGTGTGAAGAGCCGGAAGGACCGCAACCGCGCCGACGGCCGCTACCTCGGTGGACCTGCGCCCTACGGGTATGAGGTAGACGACGAACGTCACTTCCGACCTAGGGAGCCGGAGTATTCGGTCATGCGCGAGGTCGTCGCGCGCATGGTCGGCGGTGAGACGCTCCTCGCGGTCGTCCGCGACCTCAACGAGCGCGGGGTCCCGACTCGTCGCGGTGGCGCATGGCGTGTAAACACGCTCTCGTGGGCGTTGCGATCCCCGACGTTGGTCGGTCTCACACCTGAGAAGCAGCGCGGCGACGACGGGGCTTGGAAGTCCGAGACGCGGGCATGGCGAAACGAGGACGGCGACACCGTCTCGCTCATGGCGCCCGGCTGCAATGCGATGGCTACCGAGGGCGAGCAAGCGCGGATGCTCACGCTCATGGACGAGCGACTCCGGCGTTACGGCCGGGGCAAGGTGCCCGTCCGGCAACCTCGAAGCCTCCTCGGCGGGCTCGTGCGATGCGCGTCGTGCGAGCGCACAATGAACACGTTCGGTGGTTCCTACCGTTGCCGTCGCTGGGCGTCGGAAGGGCAGGCAGGTGACTGTCTCGGCCCGGTGAGCGTGAAAGAGGAGGTCCTAGAGGAGGCAGTCGTTCGCGCCTGGGTCGCTCGCCTTGCGGCCCTCGACGACGAGCCGAACTCATCGGCTCTCCAGGCGATCGCCGACCGCTGGCTTGAGCGTTACGACCCGGCACCACTCCAGGAGCGCGCCGCCCTCGTGAGCCGTGTCGAGGAGGCCGAAGCACGACTCTCGCGCGCCGATGACGACCACTACGTGAAGGGCACCTTGGACGAGGCTCGCCACGCCCGAATCACGGCAGCGCTGTCCGACACGCTGACTGACCTCCGGGCGCGCCTCGCTTCGCTCCCCACACCTGAGGCCGACCTCGGCGGTCTGCTCGACCCCGAACTTTCGCGCCCCGCCTTCGACGCGTCGAGCGTCCACGAGAAACGCGAACTCCTGCGCCTCGCGCTGGCCCATGTGACTGTCACCCCAGCGCCGAAACGCGGTGCACGCTTCGATCCTCTGACGCGCCTCTCGTTCGGCTGGATCGACGAGGAGGTCGGTAGGGACTGACGCATCCGTCGACGCGTGGAGACCCTGACTGTCACAACTCTCATGGTCTCTTTGCGTCTCTGGTGAGCAGCCGCCACACCTGAGGCCCATTCCATCCTTGGAGAACGGAGAGGTCGCGCTCGCTTCGACTCGCGCTCGGCGGGGTCGCTGATCGCTGCCCCCGTCCTCCAGCGGGGAGCCTCCCACCTTGCACGAGGCCCGGGAGGCTCCCCGCTCTCTCGTGGCGTCTTCCGTCACAACAAATCCTGCTACCTGGAAGGAGGGCGATCCGCCCGTGATCTCCCGTACCCGCTGCTCGGAATGTCCCGCCGTGATCGACCCGGCTCCGTCGTCGCTTGGTGGTCGTCCCCGGGCGACTTGCTCGTCCCGCTGTCGCCAACGTCGCTACCTACGCAAGCGCGAGGAGCGCGCCCGCGAGGAGGGTCGGCTCGACGCTTTCGAGGCGCTCCTCCTGGAGGAGGGCTCGGAGGAGCAGCAACGCACCTACGCGGAGCTGATCCGCTCCGTCCCCGGCTTCCGCGAGGCCAACGACCGCGCCCTCCGCAAGGCGTTCCCCCGCGAGTGACGCGGAGGGGAGGGCTCTCTCTCCGCTCTAGAAGTGACCTCAACCTGTCCCAGTGACGCAAGTGACCCTGTCTCTTGTTACTTGTTCGAGGACTCGACTCTCGAACAAGTAACAGGCAACACCGGCACTTCCGTCACTGGGACAGGTTCTGGTCACTCGACCCACTGAGACCACTGAAGGAGACCGACGACCGATGAAACTTCGCACGCTCGACGCGCTCGCCGGGCTCTACCTGGGCAGCGCGACACGAGGAGCCCGCGCTCCCCGCACCTACCGGCTCGACTCTGACGGCGCGACCTTGACCGTCCGGGTCCCAGCACCTTCGATGCTCGCGGAGGTCGAGGGGCTCCTCCCTGGACCGGACGCGGGTGTCGTGCGGTCCGGGACGACCGGCCTCGCGTCTGCGTCCGGTGCTGCGCTGTCCTGGTCAGCGCGCGATCTCGCGGCGCGCCTGGTC
>CALRVO020000335.1:0-5150 GCA_943371595.1 Sphingomonas paucimobilis | reverse complement strand
CGTCCCGCGCCCGTGCTCACCTCCCTCGGGATCGCCGACCTCAACCCGGCCAACGTGCTGTGGGACGGCCGCACCTGCCGGCTGGTCGACTTCGAGGACGGCGGGCTCACCGATCCGGCCTTCGAGCTCGCCGACCACGTCGAGCACCTCGCCGGCCGCCTCCCCGGCACGTACGACGCCGACGCCCTGGTCGGCGCCGTCGGCCTGACCGCCGCCGAGCACACCCGGGTGCGCGCCTTCCGGCCCCTGTGGGCCGCGTTCTGGCTGGCGATGCTGCTGCCGGGCAACGGAGGGTTCCACCGCAACCCGCCCGGCACCACCGAGGCGCAGGCCCTCCACCTCCTGGCGCTGTTGGACGGCTGACGAGACGGGTCGACGCCAGCTGCGCGATAGTCATTCCGGGCCTGTCCGGACGAGCCCGGGCACCCCTACCTTGACCGCATGACGGACGAACGTCAGTGGTCGACCTACGAGCCGGGCCCGGGTGCGCGCGAGCCCGGTGGGCCGGACGTCCCGATGACGCCTCCCCCACGTCGTGCCCGCGGAGGCAGCCGACTCGCACTGCCCGTGCTGGCGGGAGTGGTCGCCGTCGGCGGCGGCGCCTTGGCCCTGAGGTCGGTGACCTCCGGGGACGGCGTACCGGGCTTCGGCGCACCCGACGCGCTCTCGGCCGAGGGGATCGACCAGCTGCGCGACGACCTTGTCGAGCGCACCGGCGGGACCGAGGTGTTCCGGGCGGTGATCTACCCCGAGTACGCCGTGGTCGACGTACCCGTCGACGCGACCAGCCAGCGCGAGGAGTCCCTCCAGTGGGACGGCGACCTCGAGGAGTTCGCCGGCAAGGGCACCGCGAGCAACGCCCGCGTCGACCTGGCCGACGTCGACGCCTCGGTCGTGGCCGAGGCGGTCGCCACCGCCAAGAGCCTCGTCGAGGACCCGACCATGTGGTACGTCATCGTGGAGGGGCCGTCGACCTCGCTGGCCGACGACACCGCCGGCATCACCGCCTACGCGACCAACGACTACAGCGAGTCGGGCTTCGTCGAGCTGGCCCTGGACGGGACCGAGGTCCGCCGGGTGACTCCCTGAGACTCGCGGGTCAGTCGCGGGTCAGGCGCCGGTGGGTGACCCGGTGCGGTCGGGCAGCCTCGATGCCGAGACGCTCGATCTTGTTCTCCTCGTAGGCGGCGTAGTTGCCCTCGAACCAGTACCAGTTGGCCGGGTCGTCGTCGGTGCCCTCCCAGGCCAGGATGTGCGTGACGACGCGGTCGAGGAACCACCGGTCGTGGGAGGTCACGACGGCGCAGCCCGGGAACTCGAGCAGCGCGTCCTCGAGGGAGGAGAGCGTCTCGACGTCGAGGTCGTTGGTCGGCTCGTCGAGGAGCAGCAGGTTGCCGCCCATCTTGAGGGTCAGCGCCAGGTTGAGCCGGTTGCGCTCACCACCGGAGAGCACGCCGGCCTTCTTCTGCTGGTCGGGCCCCTTGAAGCCGAACGACGCGACGTAGGCGCGCGAGTTCATCTCGAAGTTGGCGACCTTGATGAAGTCGAGCCCGTCGGAGACGACCTCCCAGACGTTCTTCTGCGGGTCGATGCCGCCGCGGCTCTGGTCGACGTAGCTGATCTTGACGGTCTGGCCCACCCGGAGGTCGCCCTTGTCGGGGTCCTCCTGGTCGGTGATCATCCGGAACAGGGTGGTCTTGCCGACGCCGTTGGGTCCGATGACGCCGACGATGTCGGCCCGCGGCAGCGAGAACGTCAGGTCGTCGATCAGCACCCGGCCGTCGAAGCCCTTGCCGAGGTGCTCGGCCTCGAGCACGATGTCGCCCAGGCGCGGGCCCGCCGGGATGTTGATCTCGGAGGTGTCGATCTTGCGCATCCGGTCGGCCTCGGCCGCCATCTCCTCGTAGCGCGCCAGCCGGGACTTGCTCTTGGTCTGGCGGGCCTTGGCGTTGGAGCGCACCCACTCGAGCTCGCGCTCGAGCATCTTGGCGCGCTTGGCGTCCTTCTGGCCCTCGATCTTGAGCCGGTCCTTCTTGGTCTCGAGGTAGGTCGTGTAGTTGCCCTCGTAGGGGTGCGCCGAGCCTCGGTCGAGCTCGAGGATCCACTCGGCGACGTTGTCGAGGAAGTAGCGGTCGTGGGTGATGGCCAGGACGGCACCGGGGTAGGTCTTCAGGTGGCCCTCGAGCCACTGCACCGACTCGGCGTCGAGGTGGTTGGTGGGCTCGTCGAGCAGCAGCAGGTCGGGCTGCTGGAGCAGCAGCTTGCACAGCGCGACGCGGCGGCGCTCACCACCGGACAGGTTGTCGACGAGGACGTCGGGCGGCGGGCAGCGCAGCGCGTCCATGGCCTGGTCGAGGCGGCTGTCGAGGTCCCAGACGTTGGCGGCGTCGAGCTCGGACTGCAGGTCTCCGGCCTCGGTCGCGACCTTGTCCTGGTCGGCGTCGGGGTCGCCCATGAGCATGTAGAGCTCGTCGAGGCGCGCCATCTTGGTCTTGAGCTCGACCACGGCCTCCTCGACGTTCTCGAGCACCGTCTTGCCCTCGCTCAGCGGCGGCTCCTGCTGGAGCATGCCGACCGTGGCGCCCGGGTCGAGGATCGCGTCGCCGTTGTTGGCGTTGTCGAGCCCGGCCATGATCCGCAGCAGCGACGACTTGCCGGTGCCGTTGGGGCCGACGACGCCGATCTTGGCGCCGTGCAGGAAGGAGAGGGTGACGTTGTTGAGCACGACCTTGTCACCGTGGGCCTTGCGGACGTTGCGCAGGGTGAAGACATATTCGGCCATGGTCGACGAGCGTAGTCACCGCACGGGCGCGCCGCCCGTGCGGGGGGAGGCGGGCCCCGCCCGTCGCGTGACGTCGGACTCACGCGGCGCTGGGCTCGTGCGCCACCGGTGCGTCGGACGCCTCGTGGCCGGTGGTCGGGGGCCGGTGGAAGGTGGAGGTGCCACGGCAGAGGTCGTGGCCCACCGTGACCGCCTCGACCTGGACGTCGAGGGTCTCGACGCCGGCCTTGTTGACGTAGGTGCGCATGTCGACCTTGCCGTGCACGACCACGGCGTCACCCCGGTGGAGCGACTGCGCGCAGTGCTCGGCCAGCCAGCGCCAGGCGGTGACGGAGTACCACTGGGTCGGGCCGTCGGCCCACTCACCGCTGTCGCGGTCGCGACGTCGTGGCGTGCACGCCACCCGGAAGGTGGCCACCGCCGCGCCACCCGCCTGGCGCAGCCCCACGTCGCCCCCGCCCCGGCCCTGCAGGGTCACCGTCGTCTCGTTGTACATCTCGCTGTCTCCCTTGCCTCGTGAGGCGCCCACCGTGGGCGCTGGCACGAGCCAAGGCGAGACCGCCGACGGTCCGGGGTCCGTCATGACGACCCTGTGGACACACGCCGTGAGGGGCCGCCTGTGGACGACTCCGGGTCAGCTCTTGAGCACCGTCGCGACGTTGCTGCGCACCGTGGAGTACGCCGTCAGCTCGGCGGTCACCGGGGCGACGACGAGCTCGGCCGCGACGTCGTGGACCGCACCGCGCAGCCGGCGCTCCACCGCCGCGGCCCGGGTGCGGGCGGTGCCCGCGACGAGCGCACGACAGCCCAGGGCCAGCAGGATGCCGAGCAGGACCCCACCCACGAGCATCAGCAGGGGCACCGGCATGCCGGCCGCCTGCGGGGCCTCGTCGCCCAGCGACCCGCCCACGACGAGCAGGGCGGTCCACAGGCCCCCGACCAGCGCCACCAGGATCAGGGCCCACTGCAGCACCCGCACCAGACCGGCCCAGGCCGGCAACGAGTCACCGCCGAGGTCGGTGTCGGCGAGCGCGCGGTCGAGGCGGTCGCCGAGCTCACCGAGCCGAGAGGTGGAGGCGCGGCGTACGGCGTCGACCCACGAGGGCCCGAGCCCGGCCGAGGCGTCGTCGGCCAGCGCCCGCACCTCGGTGTCGATGCGGGCGCGCTGCACGGGGGTGGTCTCGGGCAGGCGCGGGCGGCGATAGCCCGAGAGCGCCTCACCGGCCGAGCCGAGGTCGAGCTGCAGCTTCTTGAGGGGGTCGGGCTTGAGCCGCGACACCCAGGAGACGACCGGCCACGTGGTGGCCCGTCCGGCCCGCAGCCGCGTCGAGCGCTCGACGGCGTCGACCACGACGGGCACCCCGGCAGCGTCGGCGAAGACGGACTCGAGCTGCTCGACCCGGGCCGGGGACAGCTCGCGCGGCGACCCGGACCCGCCCGCCTCGTCGAGGGCGCCCGCGGCGGCGCGCAGGTCGGCCTCGATGCGCTGGCGGGTGAGCTTCTTGGCCGCGACCCGCGAGGCGATCTCGTGGCGCAGCTCGTCGATGCCGATGCCGGCCCGGGCGCTGACCGCGAAGACCGGCACCGTCGACAGCCCGTCGAGGTCGAGCAGGCGACGGACGTCGTCGACCATCGCCTGACGGCGGTCCTCGGGCACGGTGTCGATGTGGTTGAGCACCACCACCATCACGCCGGAGTGGGAGGCCAGGGGCGCGAGGTAACGGTCGTGGATGGCGGCGTCGGCGTACTTCTGCGGGTCGAGCACCCACACCAGCAGGTCGGCGAGCACGACGAGGCGGTCGACCTCGAGGTGGTGGCTGACCTCGGTGGAGTCGTGGTCGGGCAGGTCCATGAGCACGACGCCGTCGAGCTCGCGGTCGGCGCGCCCCGCCGCGCTGGCGTCGCGGCTGCTGTCGAGCAGCGAGTCGCGCATCGTCTGGTGCCGCGGTGGGATGCCGAGCCAGTCGAGCAGCTCCTCGGCGCCGTTCTTGCCCCACACGCACGCGGTCGCCCACGACGTGGTCGGGCGGCGTACGCCGGTCGAGGAGAGCTCGAGGCCGGTGAGGGCGTTGAACGTCGAGGACTTGCCCGAGCCGGTCGCCCCGGCGATCGCGACGACGGTGTGGTCGGCCGACAGTCGCAGCCGCCCGGCAGCCCGCGCTGCGATCGTCTCGGCCTCGTCGACGGCCGCGTCGTCGACCCGTCCGCGCGCGGCCGCGGCGGCGGTCTCGAGCGCGTCGATGCGCGCGCCGATGTCGGTGCCGCGCGTGACGAGCTTGCGGGCGCCTTCGAGCAGGGAAGTCACGGGGTGTCTCCAGGCGGGGGGTTCGTGCCGGGCTTGGCGGCCCGGTAGCGCAGGTCGTCGACG
>CALRVO020000334.1:0-5154 GCA_943371595.1 Sphingomonas paucimobilis | reverse complement strand
CACCGACACGGGGACGTCGCGGCGCAGAGCGCGCAGGCTGTCGACCAGGTAGGAGCGCCGGGGAAGCCCCGAGGGGTCCCACAGGGCGGGGTCGAGGACGAACAGCGGGAGGGTCGGTCCGTCGCCGAGCGCGGCGAGCAACGCGGGGTTGTCGGCGGTGCGAAGGTCGCGGCGGAACCACATCACGGACGTCACGGCGGCCACTGTGCCAGTCGGGGCCGCCGTGGCGACCACCCTGTGGGGCATGGGTAAGAATGGGGCCCGTGAGCGACCTCATCGACACGACCGAGATGTATCTCCGGACCATCTACGAGCTGGTCGAGGAAGGCATCGTGCCGCTGCGCGCCCGCATCGCCGAGCGCCTCCACCAGAGCGGGCCCACCGTCTCGCAGACCGTGGCGCGCATGGAGCGCGACGGCCTGCTCACCGTCGAGGGCGACCGCCACCTCGAGCTGACCGAGGACGGCCGCCGCCTCGCCACCCGCGTGATGCGCAAGCACCGCCTCGCCGAACGCCTCCTGACCGACGTCATCGGCCTCGACTGGGAGCTGGTGCACGAGGAGGCGTGCCGCTGGGAGCACGTCATCTCCGAGACCGTCGAGCGCCGCCTCGTCGAGCTCCTCGACCACCCCACCGAGTCGCCCTACGGCAACCCGATCCCCGGTCTCGACGAGCTCGGCGAGATCGAGCTGGGCGAGCAGTTCATGGCCGGCGTCGAGTCGCTGTCGCAGGCCGCCTCCGACGTCGAGGGCCGCGTGCTCGTGCGCCGGATCTCCGAGGAGATGCAGAAGGACGAGTCGCTGATGAGCGCCATGCGTCGCGTCGGTGCCATGCCTGACAAGACCATCACCGCCGTCTCCACCGCCGACGGCGTGCTGATCGGCTCCGGCGGCGAGACCGCCGAGATCGAGCCCGAGGCGGCCGACCACATCTTTGTGAAGCGGCTCTGAGGGTTGGCCCCACCCGGACCAGCATTCACCGGCCGGCCGGAGAAACCCTGACCGGGACGACAAGATTTCGTCGTCCCGGACCAGCATTCACCGGCCGGCCGGTGAATCCTGGGGCTGGAGTGACGCCAACGCCCCCAGGAACTCCGAGCACCCGACGTCGAGCTTGTACGTCGCGAGGTCGTCGCCCCGCGTGACGCCGCGGTTGACGATGACGACGGGGGTGCCGGCCTTGGCGGCGTGGCGCACGAAGCGGAAGCCGCTCATCACCGTGAGCGACGAGCCGGCCACCAGCAGCGCGCCGCCGGAGGTGGCCAGGGCCTCGACAGCGGCGTAGCAGCGCTCGACCCGCGGCTTGGGGACGTTCTCGCCGAAGAAGACGACGTCGGGCTTGAGCACTCCACCGCACGCCTCGCACCCCGGGACGACGAAGCCGGCCCAGGTGTCGGGGTCGTCGAGGGCGACGTCGCCGTCGGGGCGTGCCGCCACGTCGGCGTACTGCTCGGAGAAGCCGGGGTTGAGCTCCTCGAGGCGGGCCTGCAGTGCCGTCCTCGCCGTCGTGGCCCGGCACGAGAGGCAGACGACGTCGGCGATCCGGCCGTGCAGAGCGATCAGTCGGCGCGACCCGGCGGCCTCGTGGAGGCCGTCGACGTTCTGGGTGATCAGCAGCTCGGGGTCGAGACGCGCGCAGGCGTGGTGCCCGGGGTTGGGGTCGGCGTGCCTCATCCGGCCCCAGCCGAGGTGGGAGCGCGCCCAGTAGCGCTGCTGGGCCTCGGGGCCGGAGACGAACTCCTGGTAGGTCATCGGCGTGCGGTTGGGCGAGCCGGGGCCGCGGTAGTCGGGGATCCCGGAGTCGGTGGACATCCCCGCTCCGGTCAGCAGGACCAGCCGACGCCCGGCCAGCAGGTCGAGGGCCGGCTCGAGGCCTGGCTGGAGAGCAGTGCTCACGCGCCGTACCGCAGGCGTGCCTTGGCGCGGGCCTTCTCGGCCTCGACCTCGCGGTCCTTGGGTGGTGCGGTGGTGACCAGGTCGTCGACCAGGTGCCGGGTGAGGTGGGCGATCTCCCGCACGGCCTGGTCGAAGACCGCCTGGTTGGCCGTCGAGGGCTTGGTGGTGCCGGCGACCTTGCGGACGTACTGCAGGGCGGCGGCGTGCACCTCGTCGTCGGTCGCCGGCGGCTCGAAGTTGTTGAGCGGGCGGATGTTGCGGCACATGCGGACAAATCTACGACGCCACGCACGGTGGACGCTCGCTTAACAGGTTGCTAGCATTCTTGCATGAGTGCGCCGCGGGCCGCGAAGGCCCAGTTCAACGTCTACCTGCCACCCGACCTGGTCAAGGCCGTCAAGCACCGCGCCATCGACGAGGGCCGCAGCCTCTCCGCGCTCGTCGAGGCGGCCCTGACCCGCTACCTCGAGGAGGACCCCTCATGACCACCACCGACGCCGCTACCGGCACCACCACCGCCGACCTCGTCGTGCGTCCCGTGCGGTTCACCGACGACGTGCCTGCCATGCAGGCCTTCCTCGAGCTGCTCGGCCTGCGCCCACGCATCGTCGCCGAGCGCGGCGGCTGGGTCGACCTCGTCTCGGCCGCCGGCATGGTCGCCCTGCACTCGGCGGCCGATAGCACGCTCGGCGCCCGCCCGGGGGAGACGTCGCTGTCCTTCGAGGTCGCCGACGCCGAGGCCACGCGGGACCGGCTCGTGGCGGCCGGCTTCGACGCCGCCGTGGTCGACGAGTCCTACGGGCGCGACGTGGTCGTCACCGACCCGACCGGCCACGAGCTGCTGATCAACGAGCAGGCCACCGACCTCTACGGCTACCGCCGGCTCCACCCCACCGACGGGTCCGCCGCGACCTCGGACCGGGCGCCGCTGCTGGCCGGCGTGGTGCCGGTCTGCTTCGCCGACGACACCGAGACCTTCCACCGCTTCCTGGTCGCGCTCGGGCTGACCGGTCAGCCCGACCCCGACTACGCGGCGTACGACGCGGGCGGGCACGGCTGGGTCGGCGTGCACGCTGCGGAACCGAGCGACGACCACGACACCGCAACCGCGCTGTCCCTGGCCGTGGAGCCCGACCGGTTCGACGCCTTGGAGCAGCGGCTGCGCGCCGCGGGTCTCGACGTCACACGTCGTGACCAGCCCTTCGGGTCGAGCCTCGTCCTGGTCGACCCCGACGGCCAGTCGGTCGAGGTGCACCCCACGCCGCACTGATCCGAGCGGTGTCGGCCCGCAACGGTCAGCCCAGGTCGAAGAACTCCACGTCCTCACCGGTCACGAGCGCGACCTTGCTGCCCGACACCGGCACCAGCCGCACCGCGTCGACGTCGCTGCCGAACTCGACGCGTGTCATCTCGTTGGCCATCTTCCCGCCGCCGAGCTGGAGCCGTGACACGTAGCCGGTCCGTCCCTTGGCGATGACGGTCAGCACGATCCGTTCCTCGGGCAGCCAGGTGAACTGCCGGGGGTCGTCGCCCGCCTTGGCGTAGGTGCCGCGTCCGTACGTCGTCACGTCGAGCCGGCGGGGGTCGGTCAGGTCGGTGACGTCGAAGAGCCCGGCCTGGGCGCTGTTGCCGCCGTCGGATCCGATCCCGACCACGCGCATCGTGCCCAGCGGGTGGAGGTAGCTGGAGAACCCGGGGATCTTGAGCTCGCCGACCAGGCGGGGCGCGGCGGGGTCGGTGAGGTCGACGGCGTAGAGCGGGTCGACCTGGCGGAAGGTGACGAGCAGCGCGAGGTCGTCGAACCACCGCACGGCCTTGATGTCCTCGCCGACCCCGAGCCGGTCGACCCGGCCGACCTCGACGAGCTCGTCGCCGTCGGCGCGCAGGGTGACGATCGCGTTGGCGTCGTCGGTCTCGCTCGACGGCCCGACCGCGACCCGCAGCACGCCGTCGTGCTCGTCCATCGACCACCGGTCGCGCACGAACCCCTCCACCTCGCCGGCGCCGACGTAGGACGCCGAGGTGCCGTCGAGGGTGAAGTCGTAGACGTGGGTGGTGCCGTCGGAGGAGGTGGGGGAGGTGCGCTCGAAGCAGTCGAAGCACCCCTCGAACCCCCCGAAGCCGGACCCGGTGGCCGCCAGGTAGAGGTGGTCGGGCGACTCGTAGGTCAGCGGGGCGTCACCGGCCAGCCCGAGCGCGTCGGTCTCACCGGGGGTGCCGGTGCTGAACCCGACGACCGCCATCGTCGCCAGCCCGAGCTCGGCCCGCGGGATCGCGACCCGGTCACAGGTGAGCAGGTCGGTCGGCTCGCCGCCGTCGACCGAGACGTGCGGGAGCCAGTCGTCGAGGGTGGTCTCCTCCACCAGCGTCCGGTTGGCGCGCAGCGCGCCCGGCTCGTCGGGGTCGGCGAAGTCGAGGTCGGGCAGGCCCTTGGACAGCACGACCCGCACGTCGGGGCCGTGCTGGCGCGTCGCGACCAGGCTCGCGTCGTAGTCGACGGTGTGCACGAGCGCCGGGGCGGCCGGGTCGTCGAGGTCGATCGTCAGCACCCGCGTCTGCGGCGACGGCGCGTCGGGCCCGTTGCCGTAGTAGTTCACGCGGTAGTCGGAGCCGCCGTAGCGGGTGCCGTCGTTGCCGACCGCCACGACCGTCTCGCGCGACAGCAGGATCTCGCCGTCGTGGAAGTCGCCGAGGTCGAGGCTGCCGAGCTCGACCACGGTGTCGCCGGACACGTCGTACGTCGTCAGCTCGGCCTCGCGCAGCCGCACCAGGATCCGTCCGTCGGTCTTGACGCTGTCGGGCTCGTCGACCCCGACCTCCTGCACGTTGGTGCCGGTGTCGGAACCGTAGGCGCCGGTGGTGGTGAGGCTGCGTGAGAGCCGCGCGCCGGCCTGAGGAGCCACCGGCATGGCGAGGTCGAACGCTCCGTCGCTGACGCTGCTGAGCTCCCGGTCGTAGTAGTAGCCGGGGGAGCTCGACCCCCAGCCGTACTCGCTCACCAGGTCGAGCCCGCGGTCGACGTAGTGCTGACGCAGCTCGTCGCACGACTCGGGCGCCTGCAGCTCACCCTGGAACGCGGCCGGCGTGATCCCGGCCGCACCCCCCGGCGGCCCGGCCAGCGGCCCGTCCCCGGACGGGCCCGGTTGCGAGACGAGCGTGCCGGCCACGAACGCCGCGGCGACACCGCCGAGCACGGTGACCGCGGCCAGCGACCGCTTGAGCCGGGCCTCGGGCCGGCGCCGCGGCTCGGCCGCCGAAC
>CALRVO020000333.1:0-5155 GCA_943371595.1 Sphingomonas paucimobilis | reverse complement strand
GCGACGCCGTCGCGGTTGAGGTCGTAGACACGGCGCCCGGCGCGCTGCTGCTCGACGAGCACGCCGTTGAGCCCGCGGAACGGGTAGGTGACCTTGTTGCGTACGCCGGCCCCGCGGGCTGCCCCCTGGGCGCCGAGCCCGTTGATGTCGGCGCCGAAGCCGATGCCCCAGTAGTAGCGCGGGTCGGCCCAGCGCACGTGGGTGCGCCACTTGTCGACGAAGGAGGTGGAGTCGCCGGCGTAGGGGGTGATGAACCCGCCCGCGCGGTAGATGCGGGTGTAGGCGTCAGGGGTCGACCAGGAGTGGCTCGACAGCACGCCCGGGTAGTCGAGGCGCTCGATGACGTCCATGGCCGCGCTGCGGGCCTTGACGCTGAGGTGGTCGGGGTCGAAGAGCATGTCGCGCTTCACCAGCTCGCGGATCGTGTGCTCGCCGAGGGAGGTCAGCCCGCGGGCGTTGCAGTGGCCGGGGGGCGGGTAGAGCGGGACGGCCGGCAGCAGGCCGCCGAACAGCTGGCCGATCGCGCCGAAGATGGCGTCCTGGGCGGGCTCGGCAGGGGTGCCTCCGGGCAGGGAGTACTGGGTGCGGTCGTGGTCGGGGGTGGTCGCCGGGTCGCAGGTCCGCATCTTCCAGAACGTGCCGGTCTCGAGGAAGTTGGCCCCGTTGACGACCACGCCGGTCGTGCCGTCGTCGCCGGCGACCCCGCCGAGCGCGTTGTCGAACTTGTTGACCAGCTCCATCTGGCGGACGCCGAGCCGGTGCATCTCACCGATCTGCCGGGTGATGTCGGCGGCGGTGCAGGCCGGCACGTCGGAGCCGGCCACGGCCTTGAACGTGCAGCCGAAGGGGACGCTGGTCTCGATGCCCATCACCACCGCGAGCTTGCCGGCGTTGATGACCCGGCGGGCCTCGAACGGGGTCTTGACGATGCGGTAGAAGCCCTTGCCGGGGCCGCCGTACTGGGCGTCGATGTAGTCCTGGAAGGCGTACATGTCGCGGGCCTGGAGCCGGATCGAGTCCATGTCGTCGCAGCTGTTCTTCTTCAGCGGGTAGACCTCGCAGAGCTTGTTGTTCTCCACGAGCAGGTTGACGAACATGCGCTGGCCGCCGCGCCAGGCCCGCTCGAGCCAGCGCCAGTAGGTGCCCTCGTGGGTCAGCGACTCCGGGGAGGGCCAGTCCTTGAACGTCGGCCACCCGACCGGGTCGTGGCTGGGCTCGCCCGACAGGAACGCCTCGAGCGCCGCGCCCTTGCCGCCGGTGACGGTGTGGTCGGGGCAGTCGACGAGAGCGTAGGCGACGCCGTAGGGGTGCCACGGTCGGCCGCAGTGGGCCCGGCCGCCGAGGAACTCGAAGGCCATGCCGTGGGTGTGGGCGTCGATGTAGCCCCGGACCTCCTGGAACGGCGTGACGCCGGCGTGCGGGTCACCGCTCACGTCGACCTGGGCCTCCGGGTAGGCCAGGCAGGGGCCGACCTGGCGCAGCGCGAAGACGGTCGCGGTGGACCCCAGACCCAGCGTCGAGCCGGACGCGCGCAGCGCGCGCCCGTCGGGCAGGCGGAAGGTGAAGCCGCGACCGGAGCGCCGGACGGTCAGCTCGGCGTCGCGGCTGGGCCGCGTGTCGAGGCCGAGGCCGTCGCTGCCGGCGACGAAGCGGCGTCCGCGGGTGAACAGCAGGTAGGTGCCCAGGCGGGTGGCCTGGAAGCGGAACCGGGTCGCCTTGCGCAGCGGGACCGGCCCCACCCGCAGGTCGTCGCCCATGCGGCGTACGAAGCGGCCGGGGGCGGGGCTGAGGGTGTAGCAGCCGCCCGCCATGGCGTAGCGGTCCTGGGGGACCTCGCGCCGGACCTGACCCGCCGGGACCGTGGTCAGTCGCGGGTCGGGCAGGCGACGCTCGGCGGCGACGTAGGCCGCTGCGGTGCGGGCCTGGGCCGCGGTCGTCGGGTCGCGCGTCTCGGCGCCGGTCTCGCCGCTGCGGGCGAGGGCGTTGGCGAACCGCGGGTCGTGGGTGTGGGGCGGCGTGCCGTAGGGGTCGACGTGGGGTACGCCGGCCGCCGCCTTGCGCTGCTCGTTGGCCTCGCGCAGCGACGCGGTCTGGGTGTGGGACGACGACGGCAGGGCCAGGGCGGTGACCACGACGGCCAGGGCGACGGTGGACGCCGCGAGCACGCGTCGCAGGGATGACTCGGGGCTCATGCAGGTCCACCTCGGGAGCACGGGTGTGACGGGGGCAACAGCGGGACGCCTCACTGTAGGACCGGTCGCCGACGTCCGGAGGAAAACCGCACCGCCCGTCTCCTCGGACGAGGAGACGGGCGGTGACGGGTGTTGCGGGGGTGTCGCTCAGGCGCAGTGGGTCAGCTCCCGGCCTTGACGCCGGGCCGGATGCCGAGCTGGGCGACGCCCAGGTCGACCACGGCGCCGGTCCCGTCGAGCAGCGTGATGCGCAGGCCGATGACCTTGAGACCGTTCTTGGTCCGCATGGTGAGGGCGTCCTGGAGCTTGAGCAGACCGGGGATCTCGAGCGAGCCGATCCGGGGGATCGAGTAGCTCTGGCCGTCGATGACGATCGAGAGGACCGTGCTGCCGTTGCTGTTGCGGCTGATGACGCCGCGCTCGCGCTTGACGTTGGCCACGCCGATGATGCCCTTGATCTTGACCCGGCCGTCGAGCAGCGAGACCTCGGCCACCCGGCCAGCGGCGGTGCCGCGGGCGACGCGCGGGCGGTTGGTGGCCTTCACGCCGGACGCGACGCCCTTGACGTTGCCGAGGCTGCCGAGGTCGACGCCGGCGATGTCCTTGCCGCGGCCCTTGCCGAAGGTGCCCTGGCAGGGCATGACCGTGAGGGGGTTGCGGCCGATCTTGAGGTTGTCGGCGAGGCCGCGGGCCTCGACGCCGGCGCCGTAGCCCTGGAACACGCCCTGCTTGATGCCGGCCTGGATCGTCGCGTTGGTCTGCGCGACCCGCACGCGGGTGTCGCCGGTCAGCGGGAGCTGGACGTCGACGACGTTGGAGCTGATGCGTGCCGAGCTGGAGGTGACCTTCTTGACCGCCTTGCCGAGCGAGATCGTCGCCACGCCCGGCACCCGCAGGGTGCGACCCGGTGCGGGGATCGGCAGCTGCTGCACCGGCTGACCGGCGACCTTCAGCACGATCCGGGCGATCTCGTTGGTCGACCTGGTGCCGAACCGGCCGTTCTTGTTGAACGCCTGGCTCACCGACGTGATGCCCTGGACCTCCAGGCTGCCGAGGGCCGAGCTGCCGATGACGAGCCGGGCGATCGAGTGCTTGGCGTAGGAGGAGACCGTGCCGCCCTTCTTCTCGGTCCAGACGCGGGTGCGGACCCCCTCGATCTTGCCGAGACCGGGGATCGTCTGGTCGGCGACGAAGTTGTTGCGGTCGAAGCCCGCGACGTTGGTGCAGCCGATCCGCTGGTAGGCGGTGTCGCGGGAGCCGGCGGGGATCGAGCCGCCGTCGACCCGGCTGCCGTAGGAGGAGCCGGCGAGGGCGAACGGGGTGCGGACCTTCTGGGCGGCGGCCTTGGCCGACACCTCGGAGGTCTGACCGAGCGGGACCGCTGCGGTCGAGGTCGGGAGCTGACTGAAGCACAAAGCGGCAGCAGCGACGGCGACGGGGAGTACGCGACGCATGGAAGAGCTCCTAGTTGTAGAGCGGGGTTGGTCGGGGGGTGAACGAGACTGCAGGTGCGTGCTCCGGTACCCGAGACACCGGTCGACCAGGAGGTGGTCTAGACCGATCGACGGGCTCGCGCCGGGCGGCCGGAGTGCTGCGAAGGGTACGCCGGATCGCTCGGATCGCCCGAAACCCTTTACCTGCGCAGCGTCATGCGGTCGCCGGGGCGGGCGGCCCTCCTGGTCGAACCGGGGTCCCGGGGCGTTGGATGGGGCCATGTCACCCCCCACCCCGGCCTCCGCCCCGACCGCCGCCTCGGTCGCCCCGGTCGTCGTCGGCACCGGGGCCGTGAGCCCGGCCGACCTGGTCGCCGTCGCCCGCCACGGCGCGGGCGTCTCCCTCGCCCCCGACGCCGTCGCCGCGATCGAGCGGGCCCGGGCGGTGGTCGAGGACCTCGCGGCCGGGCCCACCCCGACGTACGGCGTCTCGACCGGCTTCGGTGCGCTGGCCACCCGGCACATCGAGCCCGGGCTGAGGGCGACCCTGCAGCGTTCGCTGGTCCGCTCGCACGCCGCAGGCTCCGGGCCGGAGGTGGAGCGCGAGGTGGTCCGGGCGCTGATGCTGCTGCGCCTGTCGACCCTGGCGACCGGGCGCACCGGCGTACGGCCGGAGACCGCGCGGCTGTTGGCCGGGTTCCTCACCCACGGCATCACGCCGGTGGTGCACGAGTACGGCTCGTTGGGCTGCTCGGGTGACCTCGCGCCGCTGGCGCACTGTGCGCTCGCTCTGATCGGTGAAGGTCCGGTGCGCGATGCGAGCGGTGCTCTCGTCGAGGCGGCCGACGCGCTCGCCGCGGCGGGACTCGCGCCGGTCGAGCTCGGCGCCAAGGAGGGGCTGGCGCTGATCAACGGGACCGACGGCATGCTCGGGATGCTGGTGCTCGCGCTGCACGACCTGCGGGTGCTGCTGCGCACCGCCGACGTCGCGGCGGCGATGTCGGTCGAGGGCCTGCTCGGTACCGACCGTGTCTTCGCCGCGGACCTGCAGTCCCTGCGGCCCCACCCGGGCCAGGCGGCGTCGGCGGCCAACCTGGTGCGGTTGCTGGCCGGCTCCGGTGTGGTCGCCTCGCACCGCGGGCCCGACTGCAACCGCGTGCAGGACGCCTACTCGTTGCGCTGTGCCCCCCAGGTGCACGGCGCGGCCCGCGACACCGTCGAGCACGCCGCGGTCGTCGCCGCGCGCGAGCTCGCCTCGGCCATCGACAACCCGGTGGTGGTGGAGGGGGACGACGGGCCGGGTCGCGTCGAGAGCAACGGCAACTTCCACGGGGCGCCGGTCGGCTACGTGCTCGACTTCCTCGCCATCGTCGCCGCCGACGTCGCCTCGATGAGCGAGCGACGCACCGACCGCTTCCTCGACAAGTCCCGCAACAACGGCCTCCCGCCCTTCCTCGCCCACGACCCCGGTGTCGACAGCGGTCTGATGATCGCCCAGTACACCCAGGCGGCGATCGTCTCCGACCTCAA
>CALRVO020000332.1:0-5162 GCA_943371595.1 Sphingomonas paucimobilis | reverse complement strand
GGGTCGGGGATGCCGCCGCGGGGCAGCTCGCAGCCGATCGCGAAGTCGGAGTCGAGCAGGCAGTAGATCCCCGTCGCGGTCTCGAACCGCGTCAGCTCGCGCGGCTCCTGTCCCTTCGCGTCGAACCGGGCCTGCGCCTCGTCGTACGTCGTGGGTGGGGCGTCGGGGTCGACCGGGGGCGGCGGGGGCGGGGGCGGGGGCGGCACGGTCGGCGTGGGCGTGGGCGTGGGCGTGGGCGTGGGGGGCGTGGTCGCGGTGGTCGGGGTCGCGGTGGGCGACGACGGCGGCACGGTCGGGGGCTCACTGGTCGTCGGGTCCGACGTGGCGGTCGTCGACGTGGGCTCGGACGTCGGGCCGGCGCTGGGCTCGGTGTCGTCGCTGCAGGCCGACACCCCGAGCGCGAGCGCGGCCAGGAGGATCACGTGGGGAAGGCTCTTCACCCCGTCATCGTGGCGGTCCGGACGGTGGCGGTGCGGCAACCGCGCCGCTCCGGCGTGCCGCACGGCCCGGGGACGACGCCGGGCCGGCCACCGTGAGGTGACCGGCCCGGCGTACGGGTGCTGCGGGTCAGGCCTTGAGCAGGTTGCGCAGGACGTACTGCATGATGCCGCCGTTGCGGTAGTAGTTGGCCTCGCCGGGGGTGTCGATGCGGACGACCGCGTCGAACTCGACGTCCTGCCCGCCGCCGGTGGCCGTGACCTTGACCGTCTTGGGCGTGGTGCCGTCGTTGAGCGCGGTGATGCCCGAGATCGAGAACGTCTCCTCGCCCGTCAGGCCGAGGGACTCGGCGTTCTGGCCCTCGGGGAACTGCAGCGGGATGACGCCCATGCCGATCAGGTTGGAGCGGTGGATGCGCTCGTAGGACTCGGCGATGACGGCCTTGACGCCGAGCAGCGCGGTGCCCTTGGCCGCCCAGTCACGCGACGAGCCGGAGCCGTACTCCTTGCCGCACAGGACCACCAGCGGCGTGCCCTGGGCCGCGTAGGCCTCGGAGGCCTCGTAGATCGAGGTCACCGGGGCGTCGGCCTGGGTGAAGTCACGCGTGAAGCCGCCCTCGGTGCCGGGCGCGATCTGGTTGCGCAGCCGGATGTTGGCGAAGGTGCCGCGGATCATGACCTCGTGGTTGCCGCGGCGCGAGCCGTAGGAGTTGAAGTCGCGCTGCTGCACCCCGTGCTCGGCGAGGTAGGTGCCCGCCGGGCTGTCCTTCTTGATGGCACCGGCCGGGCTGATGTGGTCGGTGGTGACCGAGTCGCCCAGCTTGAGCAGCACGCGCGCACCCTCGATGTCGGTGACCGGCGTCGGCTCGGCCGGCATGCCGTCGAAGTAGGGGGGCTTGCGGACGTAGGTGGACTCGGCGTCCCACGCGAAGGTCTTGCCCTCCGGGGTGGGCAGCGACTGCCACGCCTCGTCGCCGGCGAACACGTCGGCGTAGGAGTCGTCGAACATCTTCGAGCTGATCGCCATCGCGATCGTCTCCTCGACCTCGGCCGGGGTGGGCCAGATGTCCTTCATGAAGACGTCGTTGCCGTCGGTGTCCTGGCCGAGCGGGTCCTTGAACAGGTCGAGGTCCATCGAGCCGGCGAGGGCGTAGGCCACCACCAGCGGCGGCGAGGCCAGGTAGTTCATCTTGATGTCGGGGTTGATCCGGCCCTCGAAGTTGCGGTTGCCCGAGAGCACCGAGACGACGGCGAGGTCGGCCTCGTTGACCGCGGCGGAGACCTCGGGGATCAGCGGGCCGGAGTTGCCGATGCAGGTCGTGCAGCCGTAGCCGACGAGGTTGAAGCCGAGCTTGTCGAGGTAGGGCGTCAGGCCCGACTTGTCGTAGTAGTCGCTGACGACCTTGGACCCGGGGGCGAGCGTCGTCTTGACCCACGGCTTGCGGGTCAGGCCCTTCTCGACGGCCTTCTTGGCCAGCAGCGCCGCGCCGATCATCACCGACGGGTTGGAGGTGTTGGTGCACGACGTGATCGCCGCGATCGTCACCGCCCCGTGGTCGAGGGTGAACTTCGTGCCGTCCTCGAGGGTGACCTCGATCGGGTTGCTCGGCCGACCACCGTCCTTGGGTGCGGCCGACAAGTAGTCGGTCGGCGGGGCGGCCTCGCCGTGGCCGTTGCTGGTGACGGGGTCGGAGGCCGGGAAGGTCTCGGCGACGGACTCGTCGTAGCCGTTCTCCTCGCCGGACTCGTCGACGTAGTCGGCCAGCGCGCCGCGGAAGGCCTGCTTGGCGTCGGAGAGCGAGACGCGGTCCTGCGGGCGCTTGGGGCCGGCGAGCGAGGGGACGACGGTGGAGACGTCGAGCTCGAGCTTCTCGGAGTAGCGCGGCTCGGCCGACGGGTCGTGCCACAGGCCCTGGGCCTTGGCGTACTGCTCGACGAGCGCGAGCTGCTCGGCGGAGCGACCGGTGAGCTTGAGGTAGTCGATGGTCTGCTCGTCGATCGGGAAGACCGCGATGGTCGAGCCGAACTCGGGGCTCATGTTGCCGATCGTGGCGCGGTTGGCCAGGGGCAGCGCGGAGACGCCGGGGCCGTAGAACTCGACGAACTTGCCGACGACGCCGTGCTTGCGCAGCATCTCGGTGATCGTGAGCACCAGGTCGGTCGCGGTCGCACCCTCGGGCAGGTCGCCGTTGAGCTTGAAGCCGACCACGCGCGGGATGAGCATCGAGACCGGCTGGCCGAGCATCGCGGCCTCGGCCTCGATGCCGCCGACGCCCCAGCCGACCACGCCGATGCCGTTGACCATCGTGGTGTGGGAGTCGGTGCCGACGCAGGTGTCGGGGTAGGCCTGCAGCTCACCGTCGACCTCGCGGGTGAAGATCGTGCGGGCGAGGTGCTCGATGTTGACCTGGTGGACGATGCCGGTGCCCGGGGGGACGACCTTGAAGTCGTCGAAGGCGCCCTGGCCCCAGCGCAGGAACTGGTAGCGCTCGCGGTTGCGCTCGTACTCGATCTCGACGTTGCGCTCGAACGCCTCGGGCGTGCCGAAGACGTCGGCGATGACGGAGTGGTCGATGACCATCTCGGCCGGCGCGAGCGGGTTGATCTTCGACGGGTCGCCGCCGAGGTCGGCCATCGCCTCGCGCATCGTGGCGAGGTCGACGACGCAGGGCACGCCGGTGAAGTCCTGCATGATCACGCGCGCCGGCGTGAACTGGATCTCCTTGCTCGGGTCGGCGTCGGCGTCCCACCCGGCGATCGCCCTGATGTCGTCGGCGGTGATGTCGGCGCCGTCCTCGGTGCGCAGGAGGTTCTCCAGCAGGACCTTGAGGCTGAACGGCAGGCTCGCGACGTCGAGACCCTCACCCTCCACCGCGTCCAGACGGAAGATCTCGTAGGACTTTCCGTCCACGTCCAGGGTGCTCTTGGCGCCGAAGCTGTCGTTGCTGGGCATCAGCCGTCTCCTCGTGGGTGCTCGTGTGGCTCGCGGCCATCTTGCCGCCGCGCCGAAGCGTCGCGGTAGTAAGGCAGCCCTAACCGGATTGGGATATATCTCTTGACGTCAAGATACACGACGTCGAGACGGGGTGGGGCAGGAATCCCCGGTCGACCGGGGAATCTGGCCCTTGTCAGGGGTTGCAACCCCTGACAAGGGTCGGATTCCCCGGCCAGCCGGGGAATTTTCCCTCGGCCTCAGACGACCAGGCCGAGGCCGCGGGCCGCGGTGACGTACTCGCCGTACTCGTCGAGCAGGGCGTCGATGAGCGCCTCGTCGGAGAGCGCGTCGATGGAGCCGATCGGCTTGTAGTCGGCGTTGTCGATCACCCGCTCCTCCAGGTCGTCGAGCTTCTGCAGGAAGTCGAACGACTCGGCGCCGATGGACAGGAACTTCCAGAAGATCGGTGCGGTGGACACCTCGATCAGGGCCTGGACGGCCTGCGGCTTCGAGTTGGGGGCGCCGTCGGTGAGGAAGATCGCGAACACCGGCTCGTTGGCCGGGCGCAGGCCGTCGGGCAGGGCGACGTCGACGGCGCCCTCGACCTTCTTCTTGCGGCCGAACAGGCCCTTCTTCTCGCCGCCGGCCTGCTGGACGAGCTTGGGGGGTGCGAAGCCGAAGTGGTCGCGCACCGTGCGGAAGGCGCCGGCGTAGTCGGTGGTGCCCATCCGGCGGCCCTGCGTGAGCCGGGTGACCGCGCCGGCGTAGTTGTCGAGCGGCACCTCGCCGAGGTAGGCGGCGGTGGAGTCGAAGACGAAGAAGTCGATCGCGCCGTCGTCGTCGAGCTGGGTGGCCAGCGCGAGGATGCGCTCGGTGAGGTTCTGCACGCGTCCGGAGCTGTACTCGCGCGACATCGAGCCGCTGTAGTCCATGACGACCGCGACCTTGGCGCGGCTGCCGAAGAGGTTGCGCTTCTCGAGGCTGACCTTGGCGGTCTTGGCCAGGGAGACGAGACCGGGGGCGGTGGACTCGACCTTGTCGAGGGAGATGGGCATCGGTGACCTTCCGTCGGGGTGGGGACGGCCCCATCCTGACCGAGACCACCTGAGGGAAACCTCGCAGAGCAGACCGGTGTCGTTTCGCCACGTCCCCGTTCGTGGTGAGGATGAGACCACCCACCCACTCCCCCAGGAGCCACCATGCGCACCCTCATCGCCACCGCCTTCCTGTCCCTCGACGGCGTCGTCGAGGCACCCGGCGGCGAACCCGGCCACCGCAGCAGCGGCTGGACGTTCAAGACCGTCGAGCACGACGACGCGGCCTACGAGCTGAAGGGTCGCGAGCAGGACGAGGCCACCGCGATGCTGCTGGGCCGGGTCAGCTACCAGGCCTTCGCGCCGGTGTGGCCCGACATGACCGACGTCTTCCCGCGCTACAACGCGATGCCCAGGTACGTCGTGTCGAGGACCCTCGACGAGTCAGCCCTCGAACCGCGCTGGCCCGCGACGATCCTGCGCTCGCTCGACGACGTCGCGGCGCTCAAGGAGACCGAGGGCGGCCCGATCTCGATCCACGGCAGCGCCACCCTGGTCCGCGACCTCACCGACGCCGGGCTCGTCGACCGCTTCCACCTGCTGGTCTTCCCGGTGCTGCTCGGCGCCGGCAAGCGCTACTTCAGCGACACCGACAAGGCCCAGCAGGTCCTGCGGGTCCGCGAGAGCGAGACCTACGCCAACGGCGTCCAGAAGCTGGTCTACGACGTCGTGCGCTGACGACGTCGAGTCGGGGGT
>CALRVO020000331.1:0-5189 GCA_943371595.1 Sphingomonas paucimobilis | reverse complement strand
GAGGGCGGCCAGCGAGCTCGGGCGGGTCATCGCCGGCGGCCGCAGCGGCACCAGGTCGGCCACCAGCGGGGGCAGCTCGCCCAGGGTGCGGGCCGCTGCGACGTCGGCCATCCGCTCCTCGAGCTCGTCGCGGTCGATCCGTCCGTCGGCGAAGGCCGACGACAGCACCCCGGTGATCCGCTCGCGGTCCTCGTCGGAGGCCCGCAGGCCGGCGTGGGCGCGGTCGCGGGGGTCGAGGGGGAAGGTCGACCACAGGTCGACACCTCGCGCCATCGGCGTACCTCCCCGTCCAGCGGTCCCGGCCGGTCCGGGACGACGATTCGACATTCCGCATCCTAGAGAGCGACCCCCACCTACCCTGGTCGGCACGGGGTGACCACGGTCACCACAGAGGTGCCCACCACACCCCTAAGAGCGCTCTCGTTGTCGAAAACGAGAACACGTTCTATTGTCGAGGCCTTCGTGCCGACGGGACTCATGGGGAAGGGGTGACGGCAGATGGCGCTCAGTGCTGCCGGCGTCATCCGAGGGCCCGGCGAGGTCGCGGTGATGACCGTCGACGTCGTCAAGCGCCTGTTCACCACGCGCTTCCAGTTCCGTGAGTTCGTCGAGCAGGCCTGGTTCATCACCAGCGTCACGCTGATGCCGACCATCCTGGTCTCCATCCCGTTCGGCGCGGTGATCTCGCTGCAGGTGGGCAACCTCACCGGTCAGCTCGGCGCGCAGTCCTTCGCCGGTGCCACCGCGGTCCTCGCGGTCGTGCGCGAAGCGGCCCCCATCGCCGCCGCGCTGATCATCGCCGGCGCCGCGGGCTCGGCGATCTGCTCCGACATGGGCGCGCGCAAGATCCGTGAGGAGATCGACGCGATGGAGGTCCTCGGCGTCGACCCCCTCGAGCGCCTGGTCGCGCCACGCGTCGCCGCGACGATGTTCGTGGCGCTGATGATCATCGGCATCGTCATCGGCGCCGGCATCGGCGGCGGCTACTTCTTCACCGTCATCGTCCAGGGCGGCTCCGCGGGGGCGTTCCTGTCCAACTTCACCGCGCTCGCCTCCATCAGCGACCTCTACATCGCGATCATCAAGGCCGTGGTGTTCGGTGCGATGGCCGCGATCGTCGGCGCCTACAAGGGCCTCAACGCCGGTGGGGGACCCAGCGGCGTGGGACGAGCGGTCAACGAGTCGGTGATCATCGCGTTCATGCTGCTGTTCTTCATGAACGCGGTCATCACCGCCATCTACTTCCAGGTCGTCCCCCCGGTGGGCATCTGAGATGGCCCTGTCCCTCGGCTCGGTCGCCACGGCGGCCCTCAAGGCTCCGCGACGCTCCCTCGAGGGCTACGGCGACCAGCTGCTCTTCTACGTCCGCGCCCTGATCTGGGTGCCGCGCGCGATCCGCCGCTACCCCCGCGAGATCACCGCGACCCTCGCCGAGGTCACCTTCGGCTCGGGTGCGCTGGCGCTGATCGCCGGCAGCGTGGGCGTCATCGCCTTCCTGGCCTTCTTCGCCGGCACCGAGGTCGGCATCCAGGGCTACGCCTCGCTCAGTCAGATCGGTGTCGCCAAGTTCAGCGCCTTCATCTCGGCCTACTTCAACACCCGCGAGGTCGCCCCGCTGATCTCCTCGATCGCCCTGGCGGCGACCGTCGGGTGCGGTTACACCGCCCGCCTGGGCGCGATGCGCATCTCCGAGGAGATCGACGCCCTCGAGGTCATGGGCATCCCGTCGCTGCCGTTCCTGGTCACGACCCGGATGATCGCCGCCTTCATCGCGGTCATCCCGCTCTACATCGTGGCCCTGAGCGCGTCCTACCTCTCACCGAGGCTGATCGTCGTCTACATCTACGGCCAGTCCAGCGGCACCTACGACCACTACTTCCTGCAGTTCCTGCCGCCGATCGACATCCTCTGGTCGTTCGCCAAGCTGCTCTTCCTGGCCGCGGCGATCATCCTCATCCACTGCTACTACGGCTACACGGCCTCCGGGGGCCCGGCCGGGGTCGGCCAGGCCGTGGGTCGGGCGATCCGCACCAGCATCGTGTTCACCGTCGTGGCCGACTTCTTCCTCAGCTTCGCCATCTGGGGCTCGACGACCACCGTGCGGATCACGGGATGAGCGGGGTCGTGCGCTGATGCCGCTGCTGGTCAACATCCACCACGACACCAGGCGTGAGCACCTGCGCCTGCTCGTCGCGGGCGTCGCCTTCCTCACCTCGATGGCGCTGCTGATCGCGTTGTCCATCGCGATCTACGACAAGAGGTTCGTCGACGTCACCACGGTCACCATCCGGGCCGACCGGGCCGGTCTGCAGCTGGCCAAGTTCGGCGACGTACGCCGCCACGGCGTCCTGATCGGCCAGGTCCGCCAGGTCTCCCAGCGCGACGGCGAGGCCGAGATCGAGGTCGCGCTCGACCCCGCCGCCGCCCGCGAGATCCCCGACAACGCGACGGTGCAGATCCTGCCGACCACGCTGTTCGGGCAGAAGTACGTCTCGTTCGTCGACCCCGCCACCCCCTCGGCCACCACCCTGCAGCCCGACGCGGTGATCCCCTCCTCGCGGGTCGAGACCAACGTCGAGCTCAGCCAGGTCCTGGCCCGGCTCTTCCCGCTGCTGCGCTCGATCCGACCGGCCGACCTCAACCTGACCCTGAGCGCCCTGGCCAACGCCCTCGAGGGCCGCGGCGACCAGCTCGGCGAGACCCTCGACGACCTCGACTCCTACATCGGCGGCATCGACGACGCCCTGCCCACGCTCAAGCAGGACCTCGGTCTGATCGCCGACGTCGCCGACACCTACGACGTCGCCGCCCCCGACCTGCTGCGCGTGCTCGGCAACCTCACCGTCACCAGCCGCACGATCCTGGAGAAGAAGCAGTCGCTCGACGTCTTCTTCAGCGACCTCACGGGTCTGGCCGACACCAGCCGCACGATCCTGGCCGACAACGAGGCCAACCTGATCCGCGTCGGCGAGGTGGGTGCCCCGGTGCTCAAGCTGCTCGCGACCTACTCGCCCGAGCTGCCCTGCCTGCTCAAGGGGGCCGCCCGCTACGCCCCGATCCTGGCCAAGACGTTCGAGGGCAACCAGGTCAAGCAGTACATCGAGCTCGGCTCCGCCCAGTACGGCGCCTACACCAAGGACGACCTGCCCGAGTACGGCGAGATCGGCCACGGCCCCTGGTGCTCCGGCCTGCCCGACCCGCCGGTCCCGATCGGCCCCGTCGAGTTCGACGACGGCACCGACATCGACTCCAACCCGCCGACCAGCGACCTGCCGGGGCTGCCGTTGCCGGAGATCCCAGGGCTCCCGCTGCCGCGCACCGCGCCGGGCTGGGCACGCCAGGGCGGGTTCGGCGTCGGCATGTCCAGCGGGTACGCCGGCACCACGGGTGAGCAGCAGGTCGTCAACGCGCTGCTCGCTGACCGCACCGGACGTCCCGCCGACTCCTACGGCTCGCTCGGCTCGCTGCTCTACGGCCCGGTCGTCCGTGGCGCGGGCGCACCCCGCGACGCGAGGGGTGCGCGATGACCGGCGCCTCGACCCGCAACAGCACCACGATCGTGGCCGGCGTCAAGCTCGCCGTCTTCACGCTCGTCTCGCTGCTCGTGACGGGCCTGCTCGCGGTGATCATGGGCAACATCGGCTTCGGCGACGCCCGCACCTACCGCGCGGAGTTCGTCGAGGCGAGCTCGCTGGAGAAGGGCGACGACGTCCGCGTGGCGGGGGTCAGCGTCGGCGAGGTCACCGAGGTCGACCACTACGGCGACGAGAACGCCAACGCCCTGGTGACGTTCCGGGTCGAGGCCGACGTCCCGCTGACGACGGCGTCGCTGGCCAAGGTCAAGTTCCTCAACCTCGTCGGTGACCGCTACCTCGCGCTCGAGGAGGGCGTCGACAAGGACGCCGCCGCGCTCGGGGACGACGGCCTGATCACCATGGACCACACCGAGCCCGCGCTCGACCTCACCGCGCTCTTCAACGGCTTCAAGCCGCTCTTCGCAGCGCTCGAGCCCGAGGACGTCAACGAGCTGTCGATGAACATCGTCCAGGTGCTCCAGGGCGAGGGCGGCACCGTCGCGTCGCTGCTGGCCAACACCGCCTCGTTGACCAACACCCTCGCCGACCGTGACCAGCTGATCGGCGAGGTCGTCGACAACCTCGGCACGACGCTGCAGACGGTCGACTCGCGCCACGTCGAGCTCGAGCGGCTCATCGTCGAGCTGCGCGACTGGATGGGCGACCTGGCCGACGACCGCACGACCATCGGCCGGTCGCTGACGAGCATCTCCGACCTCACGACGGTCGTCGCCGACCTGCTGCAGGAGGGCCGCCCGTTGCTCAAGGGCGACATCGCCGAGCTGCGCAAGCTGGCCCGGCTGCTCAACGAGCCCGACAACAAGAAGCTCGTGGTCGAGATCTTCGACCGGTTGCCCGAGTCGATGACCGACCAGACCCGCACCGGCACCTACGGGTCCTGGTACAACTACTACATCTGCGGCTTCGCCGGGAAGATCACCCTGCCGGTCATCAGCGGCCTGCCGATCATCAAGCAGCTCAACGAGCAGCTCAACAGCATCGACTTCCGCTCCACCGCTCCCCGGTGCAACCAGTGAGCGCCGCATGAGCAGTCGCAAGGACGAGCGCCGCATCATGCGCTACGGCTCCCTCACCCTGGTGCTGATGCTGCTGGTGATGGCCGCGGCCTTCAACCTCTCCAAGTTCCCGGGCTTCCGCGGCGAGACCTACCAGGCCTGGTTCACCGACGCCTCCGGCATCCGCAAGGGCAGCAGCGTCCAGGTCGGCGGCATCCGCTCGGGCCGGGTGTCGTCGGTCGAGCTGCGCGACTCCAAGGTGCTGGTCACCTTCAGCGTCGACCAGGGCATCGACATGGGCACCCGGACGACCGCGGCCGTCGAGGTGCTCAACCTGCTGGGGGAGAAGTACCTCCGGGTCACCCCGGCCGGCGAGGGCGACCTGTCGCAGGACGAGCCGATCCCGCTCGAGCGCACGCGCTCGGCGTACGACATCATCGGCGTCTTCGGCGACCTCACCCGGACGACCGAGGAGATCGACAAGGACGCCCTCAAGGACGCCTTCGACGTGCTCAGCGACACCGTCGACTCGGCGGCCCCCGAGATCGCCGACAGCTTCCGCGGCCTCACCCGGTTGTCGCGGACGATCTCCTCGCGC
>CALRVO020000330.1:0-5195 GCA_943371595.1 Sphingomonas paucimobilis | reverse complement strand
AGGTCGCCGCGCTGACGGTTGATCGACAGCAGGGCGCTGGGCAGCTCCTCGAGGGCCAGGTCGATCTTGGGCTGCTGACGACGGACCTGCTTGGCGAGGGTGTTGAGCGACTCGATCGCGTCGACCACGTCGGTCTTGTTGGCGTCGAGCTGACCCATGAACGAGGAGACCTGGGTGAGCAGCGAGCGCACGGAGTCCTCACGGCCCTCGAGGGTCGCGTTGACCTCGGTCGCGATGGTGCGGACCTTGTCGAGGCCGCCGCCGTTGAGCAGCAGGCTCAGCGCGCCGAGCACCTCCTCGATCTCGGGGTTCTTGCCCGTGCGGGCCAACGGGATCGTGTCGCCGTCGGACAGGAGGGCGTCGTCGGCGCCGGTCTCGGGTGCGGACAGCGAGACGAACTTCTCGCCGAGCAGGCTGGTCTGGCGCAGCGTGGCGACGGTGTTGGCGGGGAGCTGGGTGTCGCCGCGGATCTCGATCTCGACGTCGGCGACGTAGGCGAGCCTGCCGTCGGCGTCCTCGCTGCTCTTGACGTCGACGGACGTCACCTTGCCGACGGTGACGTCGTTGAGCTTGACGCTCGACTGGGGCACCAGGTCGAGGACGTTGCTGAACTCGATGGTCACCGACATCGGGTCGTCGCCGACGTCGGCACCGCCGGGCAGGGGCAGCTCGTAGACGTCGAAGTCGCAGCCCGAGAGCACGACGGTGCCGAGGACGAGGGCGACGAGGGCGCGCGCCAGGCGCGAGGGGCGGCTCATCACTCGGTGCCTCCGGTCGTGGTCGCGGCCGGCACGAGGCCGCCGAGGGTGACGTCGGAGGACGTCGTGTAGAGCGAGCCGGTGCCGGGCCCGAACGTCGCGGCCCGGGGCAGCGGCAACGTCTTGATGAGGTTGCAGATCGTCTGGTTGGGGTCGTTGGCGCTCACCAGCGCGCACAGCACGGCGCTGGGGTTGCTGGTGATCTCGTCGACGAGGTTGCCGATGTTGGCGTTGGTGTCGAGCGTGCCGGTGTCGGGGTTGTAGGTCAGCACGAGGTTGTTGAGCGCGAGCGGGGCGATGGTCAGCGTCTCCTCGAGGGCGGCGCGCTGCTTGACCAGCACCTTGGCCACCCGGTTGAGGCCCTTGATGTCGGTCTTGAGGAGGTCTCGGTTGTCCTCGACGAACCGGCCGACCTCGTCGAGGGCGGTGGCGAGGAACTTGATCGACCCGGCGAGCTCCTGGCGCTCGTCGGCCAGCAGCGTGGAGACCCGACCGAGGGAGTCGTTGAAGCTGCGCACCGTCGAGTCGTTGTCGGCGAGCGTGGTGATGAACTTCTGCAGCTCGGCGGCCGCGCCGAACAGCTCTTCCTTGTTGTTGTCGAGGGTGGTGCTGAGCCGGCCGAAGTTCTTGATGGTCTGGTTGAACTGGTTGCCCTGGCCGCCGAAGTTGGCTGCCGTCACCTGGAGCAGGTCGCTCAGCGCCCCGTCGGCGTTGGCCCCGTTGGGCCCGAGCGCGACGGTGAGGCGGTCGAGGTTGGCGTAGATCTCGTCGAGCTCGAGCGGAACCTCGCTGTTGGTCTCGAGCACCGCGTTGGCCGACAGCTGCTTGCCTCCGGTGTAGGCCGGGGTCAGCTGGATGTAGCGGTCCCCGACGATCGCGGGCGAGATCAGCATCGCCCGGGCGTCGGCGGGGAGCTTGACCGTGGCGTCGTAGGTCATCTCGACGCGGACGCGGGTGCCGTCGGGGACGATCTTGTCGACCTGGCCGACCGACACCCCCAGCACCCGCACGTCGCTGCCTTCGTAGAGGGACACGGTGCGCGGGAAGTAGGCGGTGATCTTCTTGGGGTCCTCTCCCCCACCGAAGAGCGTGAACCCGGCGATGACGACGAGGGTGAGGACGATCAGGGGCGCGACGGCGCGCTTCAGGGTGCTCATCAGCCGCGTGCTCCCAGGCTCAGGTCGGGCACCGGGGGCAGGTTCTGGATGTAGGTGTCGAACCAGGGACCGGTGCCGAGGGTGTTGGCGAACACGCGGTAGAACGGCGCGAGCAGCCGCAGGCTGTTGTCGAGGTTGTCCTCGTTCTTGTTGATGACGTCGAGGACGGAGTCGAGCTGGGTGAGTGCGGGCTTGAGGTCGTCTCGCGACTGACGCACGAGCTTGGTCAGCTCGACGGACAGGGTCTGGGTCGACACCAGCAGCTGGTGCAGCTGCTCACGACGCTGCAGCAGCGCCTCGAACAGCGTGTCGGCGTCGTCCATGAGCGCGATGATGTCGTCGTCGCGGGCGTCGAGCACGGTCGAGACCCGCTTGAGGTTGCCGAGGAGCGAGTTGATCTGCCCGTCGCGGTCGGCGAGGTTGGCCGAGAGCCGCGACAGTCCGTCGAGCGCCCCGCGGAACTCCTCGGGGGTGTTGCGGGTCAGGTCGGCCAGCACGCCGAGGGAGTCGCTGAGCTGGGCGGTGTCGATGTCGGTGGTCTCGGTGCCGTCGCCGATCGTGTCGGCGAGCCCGCTGAAGGCGTCGATGACGTCGAACGGCTCGGCGGTGCGGTCGGCCGGGATGGTCGAGCCCGCCTCGAGCTGGTCGTCGCCGGCCGGCTCGAGGGAGAGGTACATCGACCCGAGCAGGGTCTTGACCTTGATCGCGGCCCCGGTGTCGTTGCCGAACTGCTCGTCGGAGGTGATCTTGAAGGTCACCTTGACCTGGGCACCGTCGAGCTCGACGGCCTTGACGACCCCGATCCGGACGCCGGCCATCCGGACCTCGTCCTGGGCCTGCAGCCCACCGGTGTCCTCGAACATGGCGTAGTAGGTGTCACCGCCTCCGATCAGCGGCAGGTCCTGGGCCCGGAAGGCGGCCAGGAGCAGCATCGCGAGGACGGCGAGGCTCAGCGCTCCGATGATCACGGGGTTGCGTTCGCGGAACGGCTTCATCGGGGTCCCCCCTGGAGCGCGCTCGTCACGGGCGCAGCGAGGCGCGCGTGCGGTGTCGTGGACTGGTTCATCCGAGGGAACACCTCTCGCCGCCGAAGTTGGGCGGCAACTTGATGGCCCTGGTGCCGAGACCGGGGATCGTCACGTCTCCCTCGAAGTTGCACAGGTAGAAGTTGAACCAGGAGCCGAAGGCCGCGGTGCGGCCGATCTTGTCGAGCTTGATCGGCAGCACCTGGAGCGCGCGGTCGATCTCGCGCTTGTTGCGGTCGATGTTGGCGGTCAGGCGCCGCAGCTGCTTGATGTCCTCGACGAACGGCGGACGCACGCCCTCGACCAGGTCGGCGGTCGTGACGGAGAGCTGGGTGATCTGGTCGAAGGAGTCGAGGATGGCTCGTCGGTCGTCCTTGAGGCCCGAGACCAGGGTGCGGAAGTTCTGGATCAGCGCCGTCAGCTGCTGGTCGCGGTCGGCGATGTGGTCGAGGACGTAGTCGAGGTTGTCGATCAGCTGACCGATCACCGCGTCACGGTCGGCGAGGGTGTCGGTCACCGAGGCGGTGCTGGACAACAGCCCCTCGAGGGTGCCGCCCTCGCCCTGGAAGACCTGGATGACCTCGAAGGAGAGCTTGTTGACGTCGTCGGGCGAGAGCGCCCGGAACAACGGCTTGAAGCCGTTGAACAGCTGGGTGAGGTCGAGGGCCTCCTCGGTGCGCGAGGCGGGGATCGTCTCGCCCGGCTCGAGGATGCCGGTCTCGCCCTCGCCCTGGCTGAGCGACACGTAGCGCTGCCCCACGAGGTTGCGGTAGCGCAGGGCGGCGTAGGTGGACTGGGTGAGCTCGGTGCCCTTCTCGACGGTGAAGGAGACCTCGGCCATCTTGAGCGGGCCGGCGTCGTCGTCGCCCTCGATCACCGCGATGTCCTTGACCGTGCCGACCTTGACCCCGGCGATGCGGACGTCGTCGCCCTTGACGACGCCGGTGGCGTCGGCGAACACGGCCTTGTAGTCGCGGCTGCCCTGGAAGCTGATGTTGCCGATCACGATGACCAGCAGGCCGGTGGCCATGATCGTCACCAGCATGAAGATGACGAGCTTGGTGGCGTCGCCGGAGGTCTTCTTGTCGAAGAGCTTCATCGCATGCTCACCTCGGAACCACGGGCCATCGGACTCATCAGGAGGGGGCCGAGGTCGGGGACCTGGTCGGCCGGGACGCCCAGCCCGGGCGACAGCAGCCCCTTGTAGAGGTCGTACTCCCCCGTGCTGCCCTGCGAGCTGCGCCCGTCACGCATCAGGAACCCGGTCGCGGCGCGACTGGTGCCCTTGCCGGTGGAGCGGTCGACGCCGTCGTTGAAGTTGGGCACCCGGCGCAACGGGTTGTCCTGGGTCCACGGCGGGGTCGGCAGGTTGAGGCAGGCGGGACCGCGGTTCTCGGCGATCCGCGGCAGGTCACCGGTGTCGTAGGGGCGCGGCTGACGCGGCAGCGTCTCGAGGACGATGTGGAGCCGGAACTGGCGGAAGGCCTCGGCCTGCTTCTCGCCGGCGTTGACGACGCCGCCGGTCAGGCAGGGCAGCTCGGGCGAGTAGCGGGCGAGCATCCGCAGGCTCGGGGCGCTGACCTCGCCGAGCCGGACGATGTTGTCCTCGTTGTCGGCCAGGAACGTGCGGGCGCTGTCGGCGAAGCCGGCGACGTCCTTGAACAGCGCGTTGAGCTTGGCCTCGCGGTCCTCGAGGGTGCCGGTCGTCGTGACGGTGTTCTCGAGCACCTCGCCGACCTCGGGCAGGATCTCGTCGTAGATGTCGGAGACGTCGGAGGTCAGCCGGAGGTCCTCGACCAGCTCGGGGATGCGCGGGTTGAGACGCTTGAGGTAGGCGTCGAGGGTCTGCAGGCTGTCGCCGAGCTGCTCGCCGCGGCCCTCGAGGGCGGTGGCCAGTGCCGTGAGGGTCGTGTTGATCTCGGCGGGCTGCACGGCCTGGAGCAGCGGGAAGAGGTCGGACAGCACCTTCTCGACCTCGGTGGAGACCTCGGTCTTCTCGATGACGTCGCCCTTGGCCAGGGTGCCCTGGCGGTCCTCGGGGACGACCAGGGAGACGTACTTCTCGCCGAAGAGCGTCTTGGGGACGATCGAGCCGGTGACGTTGGCTGGGATCTGGTCGATCTTGTCGGGGTAGATGCCGAGCTCGACCTTCGCCCCCGAGGCGGTCGCGGTGTAGCTGAGGACCTCGCCGACCTGGACGCCACGGACCTTGATGTCGGCCCGGAGGGGCAGCTGCAGGCCGATGGAGGAGGTCT
>CALRVO020000329.1:0-5195 GCA_943371595.1 Sphingomonas paucimobilis | reverse complement strand
GCCCGGGGGAGGCGGCGGAGCGTCGGGACCGCCGGGGCCCGACGGGCGGTGGGTCGTGTGGCCGTCGTGGTCGGGGTCGGGGTCGGGGTCGGGGTCGGCGGGACCGGCCGGGGCGTCGAGGCCGCGCCGTACGGTGTGGCCCACGCGCTCGACCATCCGCTCGGCCCTGCGCACGGCCTCCGGCGGCGGCTCGTCGGTCTGCACGGGCACGACGCCGGCCGGGTCCGGCGACGACGCCGCAGGCGGGGCGGTGGCGGCGAGGATCTCGGGAGGGATGCCGTCGATCAGCCCCGCGGTCCCCCCACCGGCCGGTGCCCCGGCCGGCGCGCCGGGCGCGGCGACGACGGGGGCGGAGACGACGGGGGCGGAGACGGGGCGAGGCACCGTCGGCGCGAGCACGAGCCGGGACGCACCCACGACCCCGCCGACCAGGCGGCGTACGGGCGCGTCGACGGGGCGGGCTCCACCCAGGTCGAGGGTGTGGACGCCGTCACGGGTGGTGTGCCGGGCGGTGCCGCGGGCCGCCGAGGTCTCGGCGCCCGGGGTCAGGTCGACCACGACGACGGCGGCGTCGGACCCGCAGGCGGCCGCAACGGTGTCCAGCACGGCGTGCAGCACGGAGGCGGGGCGGGCGGACGGGCCGGTCACGATAGTCCAGAGCCGGTCGGCGGCGTCGGGCCCGGGGTCGGGGGAGACCAGGAGCCACCGGGATCCCGCGCCGACGACGAGGCCGTCGCCCGGGGTGTAGGTCGCCTCCACGCGGGCATTGTCTCCCGGTGCCGCGAGTTGGCGCAGCCCGGAGGTGCTCTTAGCCTGTCCACACTCAGTCACAGGAGGCCGCCGTGGGCGTCATGGGGTCGGTCCGGCGCCACCGCGTCGCGATCGCGTCCAACCTCGCGCTGCTCGTCGCAGCCGTCGGGGTGGTCGTGGTCGCCACCGACGCCGACGGCTACCGCAAGCACGACGCGCAGCTCAACGACGGCGGCATCTGGGTCACCAACGGCCGCGACGGCTTCCACGGCCGCATCAACAAGCCGATCGCCCAGCTCGACGGGGTCGCGTTCGCCGAGCAGGACACCCAGCTCGACGTGGTGCAGGACGGCGCCGCGGTGCTGGGCGTCAACGTGTCGGCCGGCGTCCTGACGACGCTCGACCCCGGCAAGGTGGCGCTGCTCGACGGCGAGGACGCCAAGCTCCCGGCCGCCGCGCAGGTCGCGCTGGCCGGTGGCACGGCCGCGGTGCTCGACCCCGCTGCCGGCACCCTGTGGGCCGAGCGCGTCGACACCCGGACCGGGGTCCCCCCGGTCGCGGCCCTCGACTCCGAGACCGACCCGCTCGCCACCACCGCCGAGGACGCCGGGCTCGCGGTGACCCTCGACGGCGAGGTGCTGGTCGCCTCCGGCGCCGACGACACGCTGCGCCGCTTCGCACCGACCGACGCGGGCCTCGCCGCCCCGACCGCGACACCCCTCGGGGCCGACCTGGGCCCCGGCACCCTCGTGACCGCGGTGGGTGACCGCGCGGTCGCGATGGACGCGGGCTCCGGGGCCCTGCAGGTCGTCGACGGTCCCGACGCCGACCTGGCGCCCGACGCCGCGCTGCAGGTACCGGGCCCGGTCGCCGGAGCGGTCCTGGTCGCGACCAGCGACACCCTGCTGGCCGTCGACCTGGCCTCCGGCGAGGAGACCACCGTCGTCGACGGCGTGAGCGGCCGGCCGGCCCCGCCCGTGCGTCTGGGCGCCTGCGTCTACGGCGCCTGGTCCGGTGGCTTCGGCGCCGTGGCGACCGTGTGCGACGGCGCCGAGCCCCGCGTCTCCGACCTCGGGACGGAGACGACCGACCTGGTGTTCCGCGTCAACCGCGGCGAGATCGTGCTCAACGACCGCACCACGGGCGCCGTGTGGAACATCGACTCCGACCAGCCGACCCGCCTCGACGACTGGGACGCCTTCCAGCTCAAGCCCGACAAGACCGACGACGAGGACGACAACAAGAACGAGGACCAGGGCGACCGTCGTCCGCCCGAGGCCAAGGACGACGACCTCGGCGCCCGGCGGGGCCGTACGACGGTCCTGCACCCGCTCGACAACGACACCGCACCCGCAGGGCGGCTGCTGGCCATCGCCGGTGTCAAGGGCATCAGCGACGCCGACGCCGAGGTGACGATCAGCCCCGACGGCCAGACCATTCAGGTCGCGCTGCCCGACGACGCCAGCCCGATCCGCTTCGACTACACGATCGACGACGGCCGGACGGGCCTGAGCGACACCGCGACCGTCCGGGTCACGCCGCGCAGCGACGACGTCGACGCGTCGCCGCAGCTGCGCGAGGGCTTCGAGAAGCGGGTCTGGACCGTGCCGGCCGGTGGCAGTCTCGACATCCCGGTGCTGCCCGACTGGCGCGACAAGCAGGACGGCGACCCGCTCGCGCTGGCCTCGGCGCGGGCCGAGGGCGGCGAGCGCAGCGGCGCCGTCGCCCGCACGACCTCGGCGGGGCGCGTCCGGTTCACCGCCCCCGCCACGAGCGGGGTCGTGACGGTCACCTACGCCGTCAGCGACGGCATCGGCGAGCCCGTCGAGGACGAGCTCGAGATCCGGGTCCAGGACCTCAAGGACCGCAAGGCCTTCCCCGGCACCGCCGAGCCCGACGTGGTGTCCGGTGAGGCCGGCAAGACGCTCACCATCCGGCCGCTGGCCAACGACCTGCCGGGCTCCGACCCGGTCAACCCGACCGCCCTGGTCTCGCTCGCCGGCAAGATCGCCCAGGTCGGCGGGGCCGAGGTCCGCACCGACCTGGTCGACGGCACCATCAGCTTCTCCGCCGACCAGCCGCGCACCTACTTCCTCGACTACGACCTGCGCTACGGCAACGCGCCCTTCGACGCCGGTCGCATCCGCGTCGACGTCAAGGCACCCGACACGCCCCCGAAGGCGCCGGTGGCCATGCCCGACTCGCTGACGCTCTACGGCCAGTCGGCGTCCCTCATCGACGTCGTCGCCAACGACATCGACCCCACCGGCGGCCTCCTCGTCGTCCAGGGTGCCGAGGCCGACCGCGAGGCCTCGCTCGACGTCGCGGTCGTCCAGGGGCGCTGGCTGCGCCTCTCGGCGCGCTCCGGCGACCTGGCCCCCAACCCGCAGCTGGTCCGCTACACGATCAGCAACGGCAACCGGTCGGGCGTCCAGGGCCAGGTCGTCGTCACCTGGCGCCCGGCGCCGGCCGACAACACCCCGGTCACCGAGGTCGACCGCGTCGTCGTACGAGCCGGTGGCGCGGTGTCGGTCCCGGTGCTCGACAACGACTTCAGCCCCGCCGGCGACGAGCTCGAGCTGGTCGGCGACGTCCCCGGCCAGGACGCCGGGGTGCTGGCCGTCCAGGGACCCGGTGACGACGCCCCGCCGGCCGGCCGGGCCTTCGTCACCGACCGCTTCGTGCGCTACGTCGCCCCCCGCCAGCTCGACGACGCCGAGACCTTCGCCGTGCGCTACCTCGCCGCCAACGCGGCGGGGCAGCGCGCTCCGGGCACCCTCGAGGTGCAGGTCGTTCCCGCGGCACGCCGCAACCAGCCCCCGGAGCCGCCCGCGCTCGAGGGCCGCACCGTCGCCGGCGACACCCTCCGGCTGCGTCTCCCAGGAGCCGGGGTCGACCCCGACGGCGACCCGGTCACGCTGACCGGCATCGCCTCCGCGCCCGATCTGGGCCGCATCGTGCGGTTCGGCGCGACGTCGCTGGTCTACCAGGCCTACCCCGGCAGCGTCGGCACCGACGAGTTCACCTACACCGTCACCGACTCCCTCGGAGCGCCTGCCACCGGCACCGTCCGGGTCGCCATCACCGCCCCCGGCACGCCCCAGGCGCCGCTGGCGGTGCCCGACACCCTCACGACCGAGCCCGGCCGCACCGCGCGTCTCGACGTGCTCGCCAACGACCACGTCGCCGCTGGCGACCGGGTCGAGGTCGAGCTCGTGGGGCAGCAGCCGGGGGTCAGCCTCGAGTCGCCGCAGGGCCCCCTGGTCGTCGAGGTCCCCGCGCGCAGCGGTCGCACCATCGAGGCGGTCTACCGGGTCACCAACGGCATAAACGCCTCGCAGTCGACGGCCACCGTGAGGCTGTCCGAGCCGTTCAACAACCCGCCGGTGGTCTTCGACGCCTACGGCACGCCCGCCGACGAGGAGTCGCTCGACGACGCGGCGGTCGACGGCGGCGAGGTCGACGGACAGGGTGACGCCTCGACGGTGTCCGTCGACGTGCTCGAGACGGCCTACGACCCCGACGGCGACGACGCCGACCTCGCGGTCGCCGAGGTGTTCGCGCCGCCGGGCGTCACCGCGAGCGTCGCCGGCGGCGAGGTCACGGTCGAGCGGGGCGCGCAGCCGCGTGTCGTGCCCTTCCGCGTCGTCGACGCCGACGGCGGCTCCGCGACGGCGTCGGTCTTCGTGCCCCCGCTCGCCGGCGGGGCGCCGTACGTCGTCCCGGGGGCGGTCCTCGAGGTCGAGCCCGGCGCCACCGAGACCTTCGACCTCGCCGACCACGTCGTCGACCCCGCCGGCGGCCCGGTCATCTTCACGCTCAAGGACCGGGTCTCCGGCTCGCCGTCCAACGGCGTGGTCCCACGCATCACCGGCGAGGGCCGGTTCGAGGTCTCCGCTGCCGAGCGCTACACCGGCCCGGGCGCGGTGGTCTTCGAGGTCACCACCGGCACGTCGGTCGACGATCCCGACGGCGTCGAGGCGACCTTGTCGCTGCCCGTCCAGGTGGGTGACGCCGACCCGATCCTGCGGTGCCCCGACGAGCCGGTCCGCATCGCCCAGGACCGCACGCTCTCGCTCGACATCGCCTCCTACTGCCACGTCTGGACCCCCGAGCCCGACGACGCGGACGCGCTGTCCTTCGACGCCGACTGGAACACCTCGGTCGAGGGTCTCTCGATCATCCAGGGCCAGGGCCGGTCCATCGAGATCAACGCCGCCGGTGCCACCGCGCCCGGCAGCCGGGCCGAGCTCAAGGTCACCACCGGCGGCAGCGACCCGGGCCTGATCCAGGTCGTGGTGGTCAAGGCACCGCCGCCGTCGCTGGTGCCGATCCGCCTCGACGACATGCGCGCCGGCCAGCAGCGCACCGTCGACCTCGCGCCCTACCTGCGACCCGGGGTGGCCAACCCCGAGCCCACGGTCGTCTCGGTCGAGCAGGTCACC
>CALRVO020000328.1:0-5206 GCA_943371595.1 Sphingomonas paucimobilis | reverse complement strand
ACCACGAGCCCACGAGGTCGGGCGGCCTCGCCGAGGTCGGTCAACGTCTCGACGACCCAGCCCTCGGAGCGCGGCAGCTCGGCGACGTTCTCGGCACCGAGACCGAGCCCCGCGCGGAAGAGCGAGGTGTCGGCCGCGCCCCAGGCGAGGACGTGGACGCCGTCGCGCCGGTCGGGACCGACGGCCGCCAGCGCACCGGCCAGGTCACCGCCGACGAGCACGACGGGGGCGCGCGCCCACGAGCGCAGCGCCGCGCCGGGGTCACCGACGACCTCGGGCGTGACGCCGGCGGCCGCGGCCAGGCGCAACAGCTCGTCGCGCAGGGCGGGGTCGGCGGTGACGACCAGAGGAGCAGCAGTCGCAGGAGAGTCATGGCGGCGTGGGTGCACTGTCGTGTCGAGGGTCATGGAGCGAGGATTTCCGCAGCCTGGCGACCACCACCCCCTGGCGGCGTACGGCCTGTGGACACGCGGTCGCTCGCGCCACCTGTGGACGGCTGACGGCTGTTTCCACACCCCGGACCGAAGCCCGCCGGTGCACCCCCGGCTCGGCGCACCCCTTCGGGGTCGCAGCGGCACCTACGATGACCGCATGCCTCGCGCCGCGGCGTTCTTCGACCTCGACAAGACGATCATCGCGAAGTCGAGCACACTGGCCTTCTCCAAGCCCTTCCAGGCCGGTGGGCTCATCTCGCGGCGTGCGGTGCTGCGCTCGGCCTACGCCCAGTTCGTCTTCCTGGCCGGCGGCGCCGACCACGACCAGATGGAGAAGCTGCGGCAGTTCATGTCGAGCCTGGTCGCCGGATGGGACGTCGCCACCGTGCGCGACATCGTCGCCGAGACCCTGCACCACGTCGTCGACCCGATCGTCTACGACGAGGCCGTCAGCCTGATCGCCGAGCACAGCCTGGCCGGGCGCGACGTGGTCATCGTGTCGGCCTCGGGCACGGAGGTCGTGGAGCCGATCGGTGAGCTGCTCGGCGCCGACTACGTCGTCGCGTCGCGGCTCGAGGTCGTCGACGGCAAGTACACCGGCGAGATCGACTACTACGCCTTCGGCAAGGAGAAGGCCCGGGCCATCGAGCAGCTCGCCCTCGACCGCGGCTACGACCTGACCCAGTGCTACGGCTACAGCGACTCGGTGACCGACGTGCCGATGCTCGCCGCCGTCGGCTTCCCGCACGCGGTCAACCCCGACAAGGACCTGCGCAAGGAGGCCGCCTCCCGGGGCTGGCCGGTCCTGGTCTTCGTCAAGCCCGTCGCGCTGAAGGCCCGGGTGCCGCTGCCGCCCGCCAAGCCGACCCTGGCCGCGCTCGCCGTCGGTGGCGCGGTCGCCGTCGGCGGGGTGATCTGGTCCAACGCGCGCAAGAAGCAGCGCGGCGCGTAGCGCCGACACAACGGAACCTTCCACCTGCCCAGGACCCGTCCGCGCTCCTAGCGTCGGATCATGAGCTTCGACCAGCTGGGCTACACCGCGGAGAAGGCCGGGCCCACCAGTCCCGGTGACGAGACGCCGGCCGTCGCGCTGCGCCTCGTCACGACGTACGACGACAGGACCCGGCGCATCGACATCGCGCTGACGGGTCCGGAGTCGGTGGCGGTCGAGGACGGCGAGACGACGACCTTCCCGACCGAGCGGCTGTGGCCCGTCGTGCGCGGGCTGCTGCCCCCGCTGCCGCAGCTGACGGCCGACCCCGAGGGGCGGCCCGCGACCGAGCACCGCGACCCCGGCCCGGGCTTCGCCGAGGACTGCCGGGCCTTCGTGGCGCTGGCGACCGTCGTCGACGACCGGGTCACCGTGCGCACCTGGCTGGCCACCGACGACGAGCTCTGGTCGGTGACACCGCGGACCGACGGCACCACCGACCTGAGCCCGGCCCCCGACGGCGCGGTCGCCGACCTGCTGGTCTGGGACGTCACCGCGGCCCTCGAGGTGCTGGTGGCGCAGGCCGAGCGACGGGCGTCCTGACCATGACCACGCTGGGGATGGACACCGAGGCCGGGCTGGCGGCCTCCACCGAGCTCGATCGAGGGTCCCAACGGATCGCCGAGCTCGCGACGCGCCTCGACAGCGCGCTGCGCTCCTTCGAGTGGACCGGGCTCGACGCCGAGCGCACCCTCGACGCCTGGCAGGAGACCGAGAGGCCCGCGCTCGACACGACCGTGACGCAGCTGGCCTCGATGGCCCTGCTGATCCGGCAGGAGGCGCAGGCCCAGGACACGGTGTCCGGCGACGGCTCGTCGACGAGCGCCGGGGGCACGGTCGTCACATCGGCTCAACCACAGGGTTTCCTGGGCAAGGTCGGACAGTTCCTCACCGACCGCATCTCCGCGGCGTACGACGGCGCCGTGCGCACGCTCGGCCACGCGGGCGGCTTCCTCGGCAAGGTCGGCGACGTGCTGACCGGCCGCGAGGACCACTCGGTGTCCGAGATCGCGGCGAGCGCCCTGCTCACCCTCGGCTCGGCCGCCGGCACCGTCGCCAACATCGTGACCGGCAAGGACCAGCACGTCCTCGGCGAGGGCACCGGCGTCGCCGGGACCCCGACCGCCGTGCCCGGGCAGGGCGAGGGCAGCCTCTACCGCCCGGCCCTGGCGCCACCCACCGACCTGCCCGGCCTGATGCAGAGCGTCACCGACTCCTACCAGGTCGGCACCGACCCCTCCAACGGCAGCGGCGACGTGAGGATCACCCGGGTCGACAACGGGTCAGGGCCGGCGTACGTCGTCTCGATCCCCGGCACCGAGACCTGGTCGCCGGTCGCCGGTTCCGAGCCGCGCGACCTGTCGGCCAACCTGCAGCTCGTGGCCGGCAACCCGACCGCGGCGGCCGAGTCGGTGCGGGCGGCGATGGACGCCGCGGGCATCCCGCCCGGCTCGCCGGTGATGCTCGTGGGCCACAGCCAGGGCGGCATCATCGCCGGCCAGCTGGCCTCCGACCCGGAGTTCGTCCGTCACTACGGGGTGACCAACGTGCTCACCTACGGCGCCCCCATCGACCACATGCAGCTGGCGCCCGGGGTCGAGGCCCTGCAGGTGCAGCACCGGTTCGACGTCGTGCCGCGCCTCGACCTCGGCGGCGTGGACCTCGACGGCGTCAACCCCAACACCCACGTCACCGGGGTCACGCTCGACAGCCCCGGCGGCGTCTTCGGGGTGGTGACCAACCACGACCACACCGCCTACATCAACTCGGTCCGCGAGGCCATGGCCGGTGACGGCGACGCCGGTCGTATCCTCCGGGACTACCAGTCGACGCTGTCCCCGTTCCTCGTCACCCAGGCGGGCAGCGCGACCGCGATCGACGTGCCGGTGACCCGCCGGCCCTGACCAGCCGAGGAGCGCCGCCATGGGTCTGCTGTCCAAGATGCTCGGCGGTCGTCCCGGCGAGGCCGCGATCAACGCCACGCTCGACGACGCGGTGCGCGTGCTGCCCGGCGTCACCGGTCACTCGTTGCGCTACAACCACCAGCCCCAGGCCTCGGGGGCGGTCTCCGGGGTCGTCGACGTGGCCGACTCGACGACGTTCCTCGAGGTCCTGCGGACCGTACGCCGCGTGCTCGACGGGCTCCTCGGCACCGGCGCCGACCGGGTCACGTTCTACCTCACCGGGCGCACCCCCGACGGGGTCGCCGTGACTCCCGGCGACCTCGGCCTGTCACAGCCGCCGACCGGTCGCGAGATCGCCCAGCGCCTGCTGTCCTGATCAGCGCCGAACCGCGCGACACGCGAAAGTCAAGCCTTGTGTCGGGGGCCACACCGGCGTACACATGGAGACAGAGGAACAACTCAAGAGCAGCACGTGAATCGGGTACCCACGCGGCGAACCACCCTTCTTGAGGGCGCCTGCCATCGGGATACTCCCGGGACAGCAAGCTGAGATTGCACGCTTGGTAGCCAGCGGTTCACGTGTTCGCGGTGGCGCTCAGGTCCTTCGGGGCCAGGGCGCCACCTGCACGCTCCCACGCCTCACCCCACCAGCACCTTCGCCGCCCGGTTGGCCGCGGCCGGCCCGGCGAGCTGGCGCAGCAGCAGCAGCCCGTCGATCGTGGCCAGGGCCGCCTCGGCCTCCCGTCGTCGTACGGCGGGCGTGCCGACGAGCAGCGTGGCGAACCAGTCGACCCAGCCGGCGACGAGCGGCGCGGCCAACGAGCGGTAGGGCTCGGCGCCGGCGGTCGCGAGCCCGACGGCCTCGAAGTAGAGCGCGAACAGCGGGTCGACCTGGGGCCGGGCGAGCACCGGCCAGGCCGTGGCCACGAGCGCGCGGTGGTCGGTCGCGCCGGCGGAGACGGCGTCGGCGAGCACGTCGACGAGCCGGTCGCCCAGGACGGTGAGCACCTGGGTGACCAGGTCGTCCTTGCTGGGGAAGTAGTAGACGATCGCGCGGTCCGTCACCCCGAGCCGGGTCGCGAGCCGTCCGAAGGTCAGCCGGTTGAGACCGTCCTCGAGGGCCGCGTCGACGGCACCCTCGAGCAGCTCCTCGCGTGTGTGTCGATAGCCCATCCCTTGATCGTAGTGGTCACTACAGCTACGGTTTGTAGTGATCACTACATTCACGGAGGAGTAGACCATGCCACTTGCCCGAGACCTCATGTCCGCGTCCCGCGCCGCCGTCGGCGCCGGCACCTGGCTCGCCCCCGGCCCGTCCTGGCGCACCTTCGGGCTCGGCAGCCTCGCCGACGCCGGCCCCTCGGCCGGCATCATCAGCCGGTTGTTCGGCGCCCGTGAGCTCGCCCTGGCCCTCGGCGTCCGCCACCCCGACCCGGCCGTGCGCCGCGTGGTCCTGCAAGCCGGCGTGGCCATCGACAGCATCGACGTCGCGGCCAGCCTGATCGGCCTGCGCAACGGCGCCCCCCGGGCCACCCTGCTGGGCGTCGCGGCCGGCGCCGCCACCTTCGTCGTCCTGGGGGCGATCGCCCTGGCCGAGGAGGAGTGAGCTACTCCGCCGCCCGCCGCAGCGGGCTCGCCTCCGCGGCCGCGGCATAGGCCTCGGCCGCGTAGAGCGTCCAGGCGTGCACCCCGGCCGCGCCACCCTCGGCGTAGCCGCGCAGGTTGGACTCGTAGGCCTCCCGCAGCGCCAGGTGCCCGGCCTCGGGCACGATCAGCGACTTCTCGTCGACGCCACGGGCCACGAGCACCAGCCGCTCGACCGCGCGGGCCACGATGCCGTTGTGCGACGGGAACGGCGCGGCCGTGACCAGCTCGGC
>CALRVO020000327.1:0-5207 GCA_943371595.1 Sphingomonas paucimobilis | reverse complement strand
CGAAGCGGGGGCGGTAGGTGAACCCGGCGCGGCGCAGGTAGGGGAGCAGGATCAGCAGCTGGGCGGCGATGCCGACCGTCGACCCGAGGCCCAGGAGCAGCTCCTGGCCCGGGGTGAACGGGCCGGTCGACTCGGCGCCGCGCGCCGGCCCGAACACGAAGAGGTAGACGACCAGCACCCCGACCGAGATGACGTTGTTGGCGATGGGCGCCCACATCATCGGTCCGAACTTGCCCCGGGAGTTGAGGATCTGGCCGACCAGCACGAACATGCCGTAGAAGAACACCTGGGGCAGGCAGTAGCGCGCGAAGTCGATCACCGACTGCAGGTGCTCCACGCGGTCGGGCTCGTCGAAGCGGTCACCGAGGTAGAGCGACATCAGCTGCGGCGCCAGGACGACGAGCGCGACGGTCACCACGCCCAGGAACAGGGCGGCCAGCGTGACGATGCGGTTGGTGTAGGCCTCGCCGCCGTCGGGGTCGTCCTTCATGGCCCGCACCAGCTGTGGGACGAGCACCGCGTTGAACACGCCGCCCGCCAGCAGGATGTAGAGCATGTTGGGCACGGTGTTGGCGATCGTGAAGATGTCGGCGTGCAGGGCCGCGCCGAGGGCGGCCGCCAGCAGCGCCGAGCGGACGAACCCGCTCATCCGGGACACGACGGTGCCGGCGGCCATCACCGCGCTGTTGGCGAGCAGGGTCTGCTGCTCGGAGGCGGCGGTGCTCTCGCTCGTGGTCTCGCCCGTCGTCTTGTCGGTGCTCACACGGCCTCGACCGAGGTGGTGCTCGCCGGGACCTCGTCCGCGGCGGCCTGCGACTGGGTGGACCGCCGGCCGGCGGTGGGGTCACCGCGACGGGCGGCGGCAACCCGGCGGGTCAGGCGGACGGCGATCGCGAGGAAGAGCAGCCCGGCGCCGGTGCCCATGATCAGCCAGATCACGCCGCTGACCTGCGTCGGGCGGATCGGCAGCTGGTCGGTCGACCCGAGAGGCTCGCCGGTGGCGTCGGTGACCAGGAGGGTGACGTTGTGGACCGAGTTGGTGGTCGTGGTCGCCTGGAGCAGCACGGTGTCGCGGCCGCCGGGCGCCAGCACGACCTGCTCGGGTGCCACGACCTCGATCCCGGCGTCGGACTCGGCCCGCACGCTCACCGCCACCCGGTGGTCGAGGGTGTTGGTGAGGTTGACGACGAACGCCCCGTCGGAGCTCGACAGCGTCACCCCCGGCGAGGCACTGATCCGGACCCCGCCCAGGCGCGTGGCGACCCACTCGCGCGAGCGGTCGAGGGCGAGCCGGCCGCTGGTCTGCGAGTAGCGGGTGAAGTAGGACAGCCCGGTCAGCGCCTCCTCGGTGAGGGTGCCGCCGATCTCGGTGTTGTCGATCAGGACGTTCTGCAGGGTGTCGCCGGCCCGGATGAGGTCGGCGGCGGCGTCGACGGTGGGGGCGTCGAGCTCGCGGCGCTGCTGCAACGGCGTGTAGTCGAGGTCGTCGGGCGACACGGTCACCGCGGTCGCCGCGGCGTCGGCGTCGCTGAGCGGGCCGAGGTCGAGCCAGGGGACCTGGAGCCCGCTGAAGTAGGCCGTCGCGTCGTCGAGGCCCCAGTCGAGGGGCAGCACGCCGACCAGGGGCGCGCGCTTGTTCTTGATGACCCGCACCGCCGCCTCGGCGAGCAGCCGCTGGCGGAGCCCGACCGTGGTCGGCGTGCGGCCGGGTCCGGGGCTGCCCTGCGTGGCGCCGTACGACGTCACGAGCAGGCGGTGACCCTCGGCGTCGACCGCGGCCGGCGGGTCGCTGCCGAGCATCCGGTCGGTGACCAGGACCTGGGTGTCGGGGTCGGCGGCGCGGACCGAGGCCGCGTCGAGGTAGCCGCTCGGGGAGGCGAGCACCGGCTGGGTCGTGACGCCGAGGTCGGCGAGGGCCGTGCTGCGCTGGGCCAGGGCGACCCGGAGCAGCTCCGGGTCGTGGGCAAGGGTCGCCGGGACGTCGATGTTGCCGTAGGGGAGGGCCAGGACCTCGTCGCCCTGCAGGACCTCGCCGAGCCGCTCCAGCCAGGTGGCGGCGGCCTGCGCCGACTCCGACGGGGTGTCCGGGTCGGTCGTCGGGTCGGGGAGCGGCTCGGCGCCGACCGTGGGCTCGCCCGCAGGCGCGTCGGGCGCACCGGTCGCCCCGTCGGTCGCTCCCTCGGTCGCCCCGTCACTCGCCCCGTCGGTGGTCCCGTCGGTGGCCCCGTCGGTCGGGCCGTCGGTCGGCGGCGGGACGGTGTCGTCGATGCTGCGGGGCCGGTTGCCGGCCGCGAGGTGGGCGACGGCGTCGACGACGGCGGGGTCGACCACCCAGGTCACCGGCGTGGGGCTCGCGGCCACGAAGTCGAGGAGCCGGGTGAGGCGGCCCTCGGCGCCGAGGGCACGCGCCCAGGCCTCCTCGTCGCCGACCGAGCCGTCGGGCAGGTAGCGGACCGGCTGGGTCAGGGGCACCACGAGCGAGGCGGTGACCGGCGTGGCGTCGAAGCGGCGGGGGACGTAGGGCAGGAAGGTGCGCGCACGACCGTCGGCGACCTTGTCGTCGGCCACGCTCGGACTGGCGCCCAGGGCGTGCACCCCGAACCAGTAGACCCCTGGCCGGGTGACCGCGACCGAGTCGGCGGGCACCCGGACCGTGTAGCCGACCGAGGCGCCCGGGGCGAGCTCGTCGACGGTGTCGAACCCCGGCTCGGTGATGCGTTCGCCGACCACCTCGTCGAAGGGGGTGGTCATCGCCTGCTCGAGCTCGCCGGCGTTGCGCATCGGCTCGACCACCTCGCCCTCGAGCTCGTCACCGGCGACGGCGTAGAGGTTGATGCCGGTCCAGGTCTCGTCGGTGCGGTTGGTGACGGTGCCGGTGACCACGATGTCGCCGGTGGTCGGCAGCGAGCCGGGGGTCAAGCTCTGGATGGTCACGCCCAGGGGCGCCTCGTCGACGAGGGTGGGCTCGTCGGCGGCGGCAGCCGGTGGGGCGGGGGTCGGGGGGAGCACGACGAGGCCCGCGCCGAGGGCACACGTCGCCGCGAGGGCGCGCACGTACCTGCGGGGACCGACCACGGGCACGAGGGTATCCGGCTCGCCTGTGTCCTTCCGTCACTCCTAGACTGGCGCGAGTGCCCGTGTCCTCACCCGTTCCCCTCTCGATCGTCGAGGTGCAGCGTCGGGTGGGCGCCGAGCTCGACCGGCTCGCCCCCCTGATCGACAGCCTGGGCGCGCTGTTCACCGACGCCGGGCACGAGCTGCACCTGGTCGGCGGGCCCGTGCGCGACGCGATGCTGGGCCGCTCCCACCACGACCTCGACTTCACGACGTCGGCGCGCCCCGAGGTGACCGAGCGGCTGCTCAAGGGCTGGGGCGACGCCCTGTGGGACATGGGGCGCGACTTCGGCACCATCGGGGCCCGCAAGGGTCCCTGGGTGGTCGAGGTGACGACGTACCGCTCGGAGACCTACGACCCGTCGTCGCGCAACCCGACCGTGCAGTACGGCGACTCGCTGGCCGGCGACCTCGGGCGCCGCGACTTCACCGTCAACGCCATGGCCGTGGCCCTGCCCGGCCGGGAGTTCGAGGACCCCTACGGCGGCATCGTCGACCTGGCCCACCAGGTGCTGCGCACGCCGGGGCGTCCCGAGGACTCCTTCGGCGACGACCCGCTGCGGATGCTGCGGGCGGCGCGGTTCGCCGCCCAGCTCGGCTTCACCGTCGCGCCCGAGGTGGTCGCCGCCATGACGGCGATGGCCGAGCGGATCACCATCATCAGCGCCGAACGGGTGCGCGACGAGCTGGTCAAGCTGATCTGCGCGCCCCACCCGCGCCTGGGCCTGACGCTGCTGGTCGACACCGGCCTGGCCCAGCTCGTGCTCCCCGAGCTGCCGGCGCTGCAGCTCGAGCGCGACGAGCACCACCGCCACAAGGACGTCTACGAGCACACCCTCACCGTGCTCGAGCAGGCCATCGAGCTCGAGCCCCGCTTGGGCGGCGAGCCCGGCGTCCCCGACTTCGTCTCGCGCTTCGCCGCGCTCATGCACGACGTCGGCAAGCCCCGCACCCGCCGGCTGGTCGGCGACGGCACCGTGACCTTCCACCACCACGACGTCGTGGGCGCCAAGCTCACCGCCAAGCGGATGAAGGCGCTGCGCTTCAGCAACGACGAGATCGAGGCCGTCAGCAAGCTCGTCGAGCTGCACCTGCGCTTCCACGGCTACGGGTCGGGGGAGTGGACCGACTCGGCCGTGCGTCGCTACGTCCGTGACGCCGGCGACCAGCTCGACCGCCTGCACGTGCTGACCCGGGCCGACTGCACCACCCGCAACCAGCGCAAGGCCGACCGGCTGCGCCGCACCTACGACGACCTCGAGGCCCGCATCGACCGGTTGTCGCAGGAGGAGGAGCTCGCCTCGCTGCGCCCCGACCTCGACGGCAACCAGATCATGGAGATCCTCGGCATCGGTCCCGGCCGTGAGGTGGGCCAGGCCTACCAGTTCCTGCTCGACCTGCGGCTGGACCAGGGGCCCCTCGACGAGGACGCCGCCCGCGCGGCCCTGCTCGAGTGGTGGGCGTCACGATGACGCTGTTGAACGCCGTTCAGTAGTCTCCCGGCCATGGCCGAGACCCAGCAGCACGCAGAGCTCCAGGCGAGCATCGACATCGACGTCCCTCCCGCCCAGGTGTGGGCCCTGGTCACCGACGTGCCCCGGATGGCGTCGTGGAGCCCGCAGGTCGTGCGCTCCAAGGTCAAGGGCGGGGTCGTGCAGCAGGGCGCGACGTTCTCCAACCTCAACCGCCAGGGCCCGCTGTTCTGGCCGACCTCGGCCAAGGTCGTGCGCTTCGAGCCGCACCGCGACTTCGCCTTCAAGGTGCGCGAGAACCGCACCATCTGGTCCTTCGAGCTGGCCGACAACGGCCGCGGCGGCACCACGCTGACCCAGCGCCGTGAGGTGCCGCAGGGCATCTCCGGGGTGTCGATCGGGCTGACCAAGATCGTCTTCGGTGGCGTCGAGAAGTTCACCCGCGGCCTCGAGGCCGGCATGCAGGAGACGCTGGCCAAGGTGAAGGCCGAGGCCGAGGGCGACGCCCTGGGTCGCTGACCGCTGGTTCCTCTGGTTCCTCGCGGACGCCTGCCGGCTTGACCTTGACCGTGGGGGAGCCCGCACGGTCGGGTGACCGGTGAACGGTTCACCGGTCACGAG
>CALRVO020000326.1:0-5213 GCA_943371595.1 Sphingomonas paucimobilis | reverse complement strand
CGAGGCACGTCGCGAGGTCGCGGAGCCGGCCTTCCTCGAGATGAGCCACGGCGAGTCGTTCCTCGCCGTGCTGCGCACGCGGTTCACGTCACCGGGTCTCTACTGCCTCGACGAGCCCGAGGCCGCACTGTCGTTCACCTCGACGCTGGCGCTCATGGGCGCGCTCCACGACGTGACGACGGTCGGTGGTCAGGTGCTCTGCGCCACGCACTCCCCCGTGCTCGCCTCCCTGCCCGGCGCGACGATCCTCGAGGTCGGCGAGTGGGGCTACCGGCGTACGACGTGGGAGGAGCTCGAGCTGGTCACGCACTGGAAGGCCTACCTCGACGACCCGGGCCGCTACCTGCGCCACGTCCTCGACTGACCGCCACCCCCGATAGTCGTGGACCTTGTGCACCACACCCACCCGCGTGCAGAACGTCCACGACTATCGCGGTTGGGTCAGGTGGTGCGGCGCAGGAGCGCGAGGAACATCGCGTCGGTGCCGTGGCGGTGGGGCCAGAGCTGGACGGTGCCGGGCAGCGGCCCCGCGCAGTCGGGCACCTGCGGCAGCAGTGCGGCGACGTCGTCGAGCGCGACGTCGCGCCGGGTGTCGAGCACGCTGGTGACCACGCCCGAGGTCTCGGACAGGACCGGCGAGCAGGTGGCGTAGAGCACCACCCCACCGGGGCGCACGAGGTCGAGCGCGCTGCTGAGCAGGGCGCGCTGGAGCAGCACCAGCTCGAGCAGGTCGTCGGGACGGCGTCGCCAGCGAGCCTCGGGCCGGCGGCGCAGCGCCCCGAGGCCGGTGCACGGAGCGTCGACCAGGACCCGGTCGAAGGAGCCCGGCCGCAACGGTGGCCGACGACCGTCGGCCACGAGCACCCCGGCCACACCGCCGGCGCCGCGCAGGGCCTTGGCGACCAGCCCGGCCCGGTGGGGCGCGCGCTCGGTGGCCACCAGGCGCGCGCCACGCTCGGCGGCGAGGGCCGCGAGCAGGGCGGACTTGCCGCCGGGTCCGGCACACAGGTCGAGCCACCGGCGGTCCTCACCGGCACCGTCGTCGCCGCCCACGTCGGCCAGCGCGAGGGCGATCGCGACGAGCTGGGAACCCTCGTCCTGGACCCCGGCGCGGCCCTCGGCGACCGCCGGCACCGCGTGGGGACGCCCGCTGTCGAGGACCACGCCGTAGGGCGAGTAGGGGGTGGGGTCGCCCGGCAGCTCGTCGACGCGCGCGCGGCCGGGCCGGGCCACGAGGGTCACGCGTGGCGGCTCGTTGTCGGCGCGCAGCAGCTCACCGAGCTCGGCGTTGGTGTCGGGGCCCAGGACCGGGCCCAGCGCGCGGCGCAGCTCGTCGACGATCCAGCCGGGGTGGCTGTAGGCGATGTCGGGGTAGCGCAACGAGTCGGGCGGTGGCGCCACCTGGGCGACCCACGCGTCGTGGTCGTGGGCGGCCACCTTGCGCAGCACGGCGTTGGCGAAGCCGGCCGCACCGTCGTTGCCGACCGCACGGACCAGGTCGACGGTCGTGCTGATCGCTGCGTGGGTCGGGACCCGCATGCCGAGCAGCTGGTGGGTGCCGAGGCGCAGCGCGTCGAGCACCTTGGCCTCGATGCGGCTCAGCGGACGGTCGCTGCAGACCGCGATCACCGGGTCGTAGAGGCCACGCCAGCGCAGCGTGCCGGAGGCCAGCTCGGTGGTGAAGGCGGCGTCGCGGGTGTCGAGCTCGAAGTGGGCCACGACGGCCGGCAGCACGAGGTTGGCGTAGGCGTCGTCGACCCGGACGGCCTTGAGCACCTCCCAGGCCGCTCGTCGCGCTGCGTCGACGGGGGCGCCCCGTCGGCGCTCAGCCACGGGTGGTCCCACCGTCTCCGAGGTGGTCGCGCACCAGCCGCTTGGGCGCGCGCACGGCCCAGGCGTCGGTGATGATCTCGGCGAGCTCGTCCCGGGTGACCTCGCCGAGACGGGACTGCTGGACGAGCACGGCGGAGTAGCCGTCGAAGTGCGGGATGGTGAAGAAGGGCGTCGTCGGGTCCTGCACCAGCGCGGCCTTGTCGGCCTCGGTCGGGGTGAGGATGACGAGCAGGTCGTCGTAGTGCTCGCCGGTCACGGGGTCGACGGCCGTGGGCCCGGGCTTGCGGTAGAGCACGAACCCCTTGCCCTTCGGCCCGGTCGGCACCTTCCAGGTCGGGGTGTCGCCCCACGACGTGCCGAGCTCGGTCTCGGGCAGTGCCGCGCAGATCTCGTCGACGTCGGTGGGGCGCGCGGCGAGGTTGCGGGGGCTCACGGGGCCTCGCCCAGGCGGGTGCCGGACTCGAGTCGGGTGCCCCGCGCCCAGTCGGCGGCCGCCATCTGCTTCTTGCCGAAGGGCTTGACGTCCCCCAGGCGTACGGCGACCGTGGCCGTGCCGACCAGGACCTCCTGCTTGCGCACCTCGAGGACGCCGGCCGGGAGGGTCTCGTCGGTGAGGGTCACCGGACCGAGCTTGAGGCGCTCGCCGTCGTGGAGGGTCCAGGCACCCGGGGCGGGCGTGCAGGCACGCACCCGGCGGTCGACGGCCACGGCGGGCTCGGTCCACAGCACCTCGGCGTCCTCGACGGTGATTTTGGGGGCAAAGGTGATGCCCTCGTCGGGCTGCTCACGGGCCTCGATCGTGCCGGCCTCGAGGTGGTCGAGCGTGGTCACCAGCAGTCCCGCGCCACCCTCGGCGAGCCGGCCGAGCAGGTCGCCGGCGGTGTCGGTCGCCCGGATGCGCTCGGTCATCACGCCGAAGGTCGGCCCGGCGTCCATCGCCTTGACGATGCGGAAGGTCGTGGCCCCGGTGACCTCGTCACCGGCCCACAGCGCGTGCTGCACCGGCGCGGCGCCGCGCCAGGCCGGCAGGCAGGAGAAGTGGAGGTTGACCCAGCCGAGGGGTGGGATGTCGAGCGCCGACTGCGGCAGCAGGGCCCCGTAGGCCACGACCGGGCAGCAGTCGGGCCGCAGGTCGCGCAGGGCGGCCTGGAAGTCGGGGTCGCGCGGGTGGTCGGGCTTGAGGACGGGTACGCCGAGCGCCTCGGCGCGCAGGGCGACCGGACTCGCGACGAGCTTGCGCCCGCGCCCGGACGGCGCGTCGGGGCGGGTCACGACGCCCACGAGCTCGTGACCCGAGGCCGCGACCGCGTCGAGCGAGGGCACGGCCACCTCGGGGGTGCCGGCGAAGACGACGCGCATCAGCGCTGCCCGCTCACAGGCCGAACCCGCGCGTCGCGTGGGGGCTGACCTTGACCGTCGGCCGCTCGAGGCCGAACCACTCGGACTCGCGGATCTCCTTCATCGCGGCCTTGCGGGCGTCGGTGTCGAGGCGGTCGAGGAACAGCACCCCGTCGAGGTGGTCGGTCTCGTGCTGGATCGCGCGGGAGAGCAGGTCGGAGCCCTCGACCACGACCGGCTCGCCGTGCATGTTCCAGCCGCGGGCGACCACGGAGAGCGCCCGGCGGCAGTCGTAGGTCAGCCCGGGGATCGACAGGCACCCCTCGGGACCCTCCTGGACCTCGTCGGACAGGGTCAGGTCGGGGTTGACCAGGTGGCCGACCTCGCCGTCGACGTACCAGGTGAAGACACGCAGGCCGACCCCGATCTGAGGAGCCGCCAGGCCCGCTCCGGGCGCCTGCAGCATGGTGTCGGTGAGGTCGGCGACCAGGGTGCGCAGCTCCTTGTCGAAGTCGACCACCTCGAGCGCGGGTCTGCGGAGCACCGGGTCGCCGAAGAGCCGGATCGGCTGGATCGCCACGGAGCTCCTCGGGTCGGTCGGTCAGGACAACAGGTGGAGGGTCCAGTCTAGGGACCGGGGCGGACGCCGCGGACCCGGCGGGTCACAGCGCGACCGGGTCGACCTGGACCCGGACCGCGTCGAGCTTGCGGCTGGACCGGATGCGTTGGAGCTCGCCGAGGGCGTGGGAGAGGTCGGCACCGCGGGCGAAGGGGGTGCGCAGGACCAGGCGCTCCTCGTCGGGACCCGCCGGCACCGGGCCGAGCACCTCGACGTGAGGCGGTGGCGCGAGCAGGGTGAGGGCGTCGTCGACGGCCCCGGGGTCACCGGTGACCGTCGCGAGCCGGGTCGTGGGAGGCAGCCGGGCCTCGCGGCGCTCGTCGGCCTCACGACGGGCGAAGCCCGCCTGGTCGCCGCGCACGAGGGCCTGGACCGCCGGGTGGGTCGGATCGCCCACCACGAGGACCCGCCCGCCGGGACGGACCAGCCCGACGGCGTTGCTCCAGCGCCGCAGCGCCTCCTCGGCGGCGCGCAGGTCGTCACGCCCCAGCAGCAGCCAGGTGTCGAGGAGCACCACCGCGGTGTAGCCGCCGGCAGCGACGGGCTCGGCGCCCGGGGTGGCCACGACGATCGCCGGGGTCGCAGGTACGTCGGTCAGCACGTGCTGGCCGGCCGACTGCCGCACGAGGGTGCGGGGGAAGGCGCGCCCCAGCTCCTCGGCGGTGCGGGCCTCCCCCAGCACGGGAGCGCGCAGCCCGGCCGCGCCGCACTCGCGGCAGGCCCAGCCGACGGCCGGGGTCGCGCACCAGCGGCACGCCGGAGGCGTCGTCGGCGAGGTCAGGGCCAGCGGACCGGCGCAGGTCGCGCACCGCGCGGGCGTGCGGCAGCGCTCGCACGCCAACGCCAGGGCGTAGCCGGCGCGCGGGGTCTGCACCAGGACCGGACCGTGCTCGAGACCGTGCTTGAGCGTCTGGTGGACCTGCGTGGGCATCCGGGCGCCGATGCCGGACGGGTCGCGGGCACGGTCGTGGTCGGTGGCCCCCGCGACGGCGACGCCCACCGCGGCCCGCAGGCGCGCGCGGGGTGCGGCGAGCTCGTGGGCCCAGCCGCCCCGGACGAGGTGGTCGGCCTCGACGCTGCGGGAGAACCCGCCGACGAGCGCTGCGGCACCCTCGCGCTCGGCGCGCAGCAGCAGGACCTCGCGGGTGTGGGGGTAGGGCGCGCGCGGCTCGGCGTGCAGGTCGTCGCCGTCGTCCCACACCACGACGAGCCCGAGGTCGCGCACCGGCGCGAAGGCCGCGGCGCGGGTGCCGACGACGACGCGGCGGCTGCCGCGCAGCACGGCCAGGAAGTCGCGGTAGCGCGCGGCCGGACCCGCGTCGGCGGTCAGGGTCACGTGGTGGCCGGGTCCGAGCGCGGTCGTGAGCGCGGCGTCGACCCGGGCGACGTCCTTGCCGTCGGGGACGCACACGAGCGTGCCCCG
>CALRVO020000325.1:0-5216 GCA_943371595.1 Sphingomonas paucimobilis | reverse complement strand
GGCCGTCGCCGCTCCAGGACCCGCTCGTCCAGACCCACCCCGACCCAGGAGTTCCGCCATGCAGAGCTGGACGTTGAGCCTTCGCACCGCCGCCGAGACCGGGCTGCCGTCCGTCGACGTCGCCGTGCAGGCGCGGGGCGAGGCGACGGTCGCCGACCTGGCGCGCGCCATCGGCCAGCACGTCGCACCCGACCAGGCGCACCTGCTGCTCGTGCCGGTCGACGGGGGGCACCCGTGGCCCGCCGACCGGTTGGTCTCCGAATGCGGGCTGCGCACCGGGGACCTGCTCGACGTCGTGACCGCGCCGCCGTCGTGGCTCACCCGGGTCTCCAGCTCGGCCCGCCCTCGCGCGGTCCTCCGGGTCACCGACGGTCCCGACCGCGGTCAGCGCCTCCACGTGCGCGGCAGCTCGCTCACCCTCGGGCGCGGCTCGTCGTGCACCATGCGCCTGACCGACCCCCTGGTCAGCCAGCGCCACGCGCGCATCGTGCTCGGCACCCGCCCGACCGTCTACGACGAGGGCTCGGCCAACGGCACGCTCGTCGGCGGCGAGCGCATCGTGACCGGCCGCGAGATCGACTGGGGCACCCCGATCCGGCTCGGGCGCAGCACCCTGGTCATCGACCCCGGCGAGGTGCCCACCGAGGCACCCGCCGTCTCGGTCTTCCGGCCCCCGCGCTTCGGCGATCCGCTGACCCAGGAGGTCCTCGAGGTCCCGGCCCCACCGTCGAAGAACCGGCCCTCGCCGCTGCCGTGGGCGATGCTGATGCTGCCGATGATCATGGGCGTCGCGCTGTTCGCCCGCGCCCGCAGCGCCTACGCGATCATCTACATGCTCGCCTGGCCGATCCTCGGCTTCCTCGGCTGGCGCCAGCAGAAGCGCGCCGCCCAGAAGCAGTTCGAGGAGGAGCTCGCCGAGTGGCGCGCCGACGTCGACGACTTCCTCACCGCGATCGACGAGCACGCCGTCCGCCAGCGCCAGCAGCTCCACGACGACTACCCCGACGCCGAGACGCTGCGCACCCGCGCCGCCAACCGTGACCCCTACCTGTGGGCGCGCTCCGAGACCCGTCAGGCCTTCCTGGTCACGCGGCTCGGCATCGGCACCGTGCCCGCGATGCTGCGCGGCACGATCACCGACGGCGGTGACCGCCCGACCCGCCGCGCGGTCGCCGAGGAGTTCCGCCAGCGCGACGAGCTGTCCGACATGCCGGTGCTGGCCGACCTCACCGAGCACCCGCTCGTCGCGATCACCGGCGAGCCGGCCGCCGTCGACGGCCTGGTCCGCTCGATGATGCTGCGCCTGGCCTTCGACCACTCCCCCACCGACCTCAGCGTCGCCGGCTGCTTCGGGCGGGCCCGGGCCGGCCACGAGGCCTGGTTGCGCTGGCTCCCCCACGCCACCAGCCGGGTCGGCGGCGAGCCCCCGGTCGCCGTCGGCGCCCGGGCCGCGACCGCCCTGCTCGACCACCTCGTCACCGAGGACGTCGGCCGCGGGCACACGATCTGCTTCGTCGACGAGGACGCCGGCATCGCCCGGCGCACCGTCGAGGCCGTCGCCGCGGCCGCTCCCGAGCGGGGCCTGCACCTGGTGTGGCTGGGACGCCACGCCACCGAGGTCCCGGCGGCCACGTCGCTGCGCGTCGACCTCGCGACCGGCGAGGTCGGCAGGGCCGACCGGATGGGCATCGCCCACCTGCAGACCCCCGACGCGGTCAGCCTCGACGGGGCGTGGCGCGCGGCCCGCCTGATGACGGCGTACGTCGACGAGGCGGCGGTCCTGCCACCCAGCACCGCCATCCCCCACGTCGTGCGGCTGCCCGAGCTCAGCGCCGACTTCGAGGACCTCGACGACGTCGCCGCGGTCGCCCGGCGCTGGCAGCAGTCCCACGGCCTGCGCGCCCAGATCGGCGCCGGCGTCGACGGGGTGACGACCATCGACCTGCGCGAGGACGGCCCGCACGGCCTGGTCGCCGGCACCACCGGCTCGGGCAAGAGCGAGCTGCTGCAGTCCCTGCTGTGCTCGCTGGCCCTCAACAACCCGGCCTCGCGGATCAACTTCCTGCTCGTCGACTACAAGGGCGGCGCCGCCTTCCGCGAGTGCGCCGACCTGCCCCACACCGTCGGCTACATCACCGACCTCACCCCCGCCCTCGTGCAGCGCGCGCTGACCTCCATCGGCGCCGAGATCACCTACCGCGAGCACCTCCTCGGTCAGTACGGCGTCAAGGACCTCGTGCAGCTCGAGCGCGAGCGCCCCGACGTCGCGCCCCCCAGCCTGCTCATCTGCGTCGACGAGTTCGCGGCACTGACCTCCGAGGTGCCCGAGTTCGTCGACGGCATGGTCAACATCGCCCAGCGCGGCCGGTCCCTCGGCATGCACGTGCTCCTCGCCACCCAGCGCCCGGCGGGCGTGGTCACCGGCAACATCAAGGCCAACGCCGACCTGCGGATCTCGCTGCGGGTCTCCTCGGCCGACGACTCCCGCGACGTCATCGACAGCCCCGAGGCGGCCCGCATCTCGCGACGTACGCCGGGCCGCGCGTGGATCCGCCGCACCGGCCACGGCACCGCCGAGCTCGTGCAGTCGGCCTGGACCGGAGCCCGCCAGCCGGTGGCCGGCTCCGAGGTGCCGGTCGTCGTCAACCCCTTCAGCGCGGTCACCGCGGGCCTCGAGACGGCCGGCCACGGGCCCGAGACACGCCTCGACCCGCGCACCGACCTCGAGCGCTGCGTCCGCACGATCAACGAGGCCTTCGTCGTGTCGGGCGCCGCCGCCCCCAAGCGCCCGTGGCTGCCGGCCCTGCCCTCCGAGCTGCCGCTCGACGTCGAGGCCCTCGTCGCCGGCGCCGAGGGCCGCACCAGCGGCACCGTCACCCTCGGCCGCATCGACGAGCCCGAGGCCCAGCGGCAGCCCGAGCTGGTCCTCGACTTCGCCGCGATCGGGCACGTGCTGGTGCACGGCGCGTCCGGCTCCGGCAAGACCGAGCTGCTCCGCTCGGCGGCGCTCAGCGCCTCGATCGCCGACACGTTCGGCGCCTACGGCGCGGCGCCCTACGTCTACGGCATCGACTTCGCCGGCGGCGGGCTGGCGGCGATCAGCGGGGTCCCGACGGTCGAGGCGATCGTGACCGAGGCGCAGCCCGGCCGGGTCATGCGGCTGATCCGGCTGCTGCGCCGCACGATGGACGAGCGCGCGCAGGCCCTGTCGTCGCGCGGCTGCGCCGACCTCGACGACCTCGCCCGCCAGGGAGCCGCGCTGCCGCGCGTCTACGTGCTGGTCGACAACCTCCCCGCGATGGTCGAGAGCCTCGAGACCGGAGGAGGTGTAGCCCCGTCGCACGTGGAGAGGCTGCAGACCGTGCTCCAGAACGGACGACGCGTCGGCATCCACGTGATCGCCACCGCGCCCGGGCGCACCGGGGTCCCCACCGCCCTCGGCTCGACGTTCGGACGCCGGATCGTGCTGCGGATGACGACCAACGACGACTACCTGATGCTCGGCGTCCCCGGCAACGTCCTCGACAGCGACAGCCTCCCCGGCGCCGGGCTGCTCGGCCGGCGCAGCGTGCAGGTGCAGACCACCGGTGGCGCCGGCACTCCGCTGCAGGCCGAGCGGATCGAGACCATCAACCGGCTGCTGCGACCGCGCACCCAGGGCAGGCCCACCGCCCCGGTCCCGCCGATGCCGGCCCGGCTCGACCAGTCGTCCCTCCCGGCGCCCCGCGGGTCCCGGGTCGCGCTCGCGGTCGACGCCGACGCGGTCGCCGTGCTCGAGGTCGACCTGCTCGCCGGCCCGGTGCTCGTCGCCGGGCGGGCCCGCTCCGGCCGCACCGGGGCCCTGGACGGCCTGCAGGCGCTCGTGGCCCGCGGCGACCGACCGCCGACGGTCATCCGCGAGGCCGACTACGCCGCCACGACCGAGGCGGTCGAGCGGTGGCTGGCGGAACGTTCCACCCACCCGTCGCCCGATGGTTGGGCTCTGGTCATGGTCGACGACGCCCATCTCTGGGATGCTGGGACCGGAGTCGACGAAGCACGACGAGCCGTGCGGGACCGTCTCCTGGGCGTTCTCGGGGCCCACGGCCAGCAGATCGGACTGGTCGTGACCGCCGACACCGCTCAGGCGAAGGCCCGGGGCGGTCCGGAGGGCCTGGTCGAGACCGCCCGCCGGTCGCGGCGTGGGTTCCTCCTCACTCCGGAGTGGGCCGACGGCGACGCTCTCGGCGTCTCGGTACCGACCAAGACCACCGAACCGCTCACCGGACCCGGGCGCGGGGTGTGGTGCGACGGCGGCACCGCGTGGGTGGCCCAGATCGTCCACGGCGCAGCACCGACCGCACGACAGGAGAGCTAGATGCCGGACCAGGGCTCGGGCAACGGTCGCACGACGCAGGCCCACGGGCGACGCGGGGCGTGGCGCGCCCGACTCGACGCACTCGTGCCCGCCCGGCTGCGCCCCCGGCAGTCGCGCGGCGCCGCCGAGCTGTCGGTCCTCGTCGTGACCGGCTCGCTGGTCGCGGGCGTCTTCTTCGGGCAGGGCATCTCCAGCACCGCGGTCGACGTGGCCGACGGCCTGACCTGGCTCAGCGACGACCCGAGCGGGCAGATCATCCAGGTCAACCCGGCGACCGGCCAGCTCGAGGTCAAGCAGGTCGTGGGCAACCCGGGCGACGACGTCGAGGTGACCGCGGAGCACCAGGGCCAGATCTACGTCGCCGACCACACCTCCGGCCGGCTGCTCGCCTTCGACCTCACCAGCATCCTGGTGTCCGGCCAGCGCCGCATCAGCACCGGCGGCGCGGTCGACACGATCTACAACGACGACGGGGTCTTCCTCGTCGACGGCGAGCAGTCCACCATCGCCGCGATGGACCCCGTCTCGACCGAGGCGATCGGCACGATCTGGGTCGCACCCCAGGGCCTCGCCGACGCCGCGGTCGACGGCGAGGGCACCATCTGGGCCCTCGAGGACGACGGCACCCTGCACCGGCTCGACTGGTCGCCCGAGCAGCTGGCCTTCGACGACGACGACACCGAGGTCGTCGACCGCAGCGCCGAGGGGTCGGTGCTGGTCGCCCACGACGCGGGCGTCACCGTCTTCGGGCCCGACGAGGGCATCGTCGCGCAGGTCGGCACCGGCACCGACCGCAACGACGACGCCCCCAAGGTGATCGGCGAGGTCCTCGCCCCCGAGAGGTCGCCGAGCGACCTCG
>CALRVO020000324.1:0-5221 GCA_943371595.1 Sphingomonas paucimobilis | reverse complement strand
CGGCGAGTCGGCGTACATGTGCGCCGACTCGGCAACTCGGCACGGGCGACGTCGCTCAGTAGGGTCGGGCGCATGGACGCGATCACCACCCCGCCGGCTCCCATCAACGAGCCCAACCTCACCTACGCGCCCGGCAGCCCCGAACGGGTCGCCCTGGTCGCGGAGATCGACAAGCTCGAGCGCCGCCAGCACACCTTCAAGGCCCACATCAACGGCCGCAAGCGCAACGGTGGCGGCGAGGAGATCAAGGTCGTGCAGCCGCACGACCACCAGCACGTGCTCGGCACGCTCAAGAACTCCACGACCAAGGACGCCGAGGCGGCGGTCAAGGCGAGCCTCGACGCCGCGCACGACTGGCGCGCGATGCCCTTCGACGAGCGCTGCGCGATCATCCTCAAGGCCGCCGACCTGCTCGCCGGCCCGTGGCGCCAGCGGCTCAACGCCGCGACCATGCTGGGGCAGTCGAAGACGGCGTTCCAGGCCGAGATCGACGCCGCCTGCGAGCTCATCGACTTCTGGCGCTTCAACGTCCACTACGCCAAGCAGATCCTGCACGACCAGCCGATCGCCAACAGCCCCGGCGTGTGGAACCGCACCGACCACCGCCCGCTCGAGGGCTTCGTCTACGCGATCACGCCGTTCAACTTCACCGCCATCGCCGGCAACCTGCCGACCGCGCCGGCCCTGATGGGCAACACCGTGGTCTGGAAGCCCAGCCCCACCCAGCAGCTCGCCGCGTCGCTGACGATGGAGCTGCTCGAGGAGGCCGGCATGCCGCCGGGCGTCATCAACATGCTGCCCGGCGACGGTCTCGACGTCTCGAAGGTCGCGCTGACCCACCGCGACCTCGCCGGCATCCACTTCACCGGCTCGACGCCGACGTTCCAGCACCTGTGGCAGACGATCGGCACCAACATCTCCGGCTACCGCTCCTACCCGCGCATCGTCGGTGAGACCGGCGGCAAGGACTTCATCGTCGCCCACCCTTCGGCCGACCCCGACGTGCTGCGCGTCGCGATGATCCGCGGCGCGTTCGAGTACCAGGGCCAGAAGTGCTCGGCCGCGTCGCGCGCCTACGTGCCCAAGAGCCTGTGGGCCAAGATCAAGGACCAGCTGATCGCCGACACCGAGAACCTCTCGATGGGCGACGTGACCGACCTGTCGCACTTCATGGGTGCCGTCATCGACGACCGGGCCTTCGCCAAGCACGAGGCGGCCATCGCCCGGGCCAAGCGCACGCGTGGTCTCGAGGTCGTCGCGGGCGGCCAGACCGACGACTCCGTCGGCTACTTCGTCCGCCCGACGATCATCACCGCGACCAATCCGGCCGACGAGGTGTTCACCACCGAGTACTTCGGCCCGATCCTCGCCGTCCACGTCTACGACGACGAGCGGTGGGAGCAGGTCGTCGAGCAGCTCGAGGGCGTGTCGTCCTACGCGCTCACCGGTGCCGTGATCAGCCAGGACCGCGCGGCGATCGCCTGGGCCCGCAAGACCCTGCGCTTCGCCGCCGGCAACTTCTACATCAACGACAAGCCCACCGGGGCCGTCGTCGGCCAGCAGCCGTTCGGCGGCGGGCGTGCGTCGGGCACCAACGACAAGGCCGGCGCCGCGGTCAACCTGCTGCGCTGGTCGTCGCCGCGCTCGATCAAGGAGACGTTCGTCCCGCCGACCGAGCACCGTCACCCGCACCAGGGCTGAGCCGGTCCCCACGTCGGTCGACGAGCAGGCCCCCACGGTGGTCGCGTCGTACGACGACACGACCCCGCCACCGGATCGGTGGCGGGGTCGTGCGCGTCAGTGCGGGTGAGCCGAGACTCAGCCGGCGAGCGTCGGGTAGTCGGTGTAGCCCTTGGCACCCGGGGTGTAGAAGGTGTCGGGGTCGGGCTCGTTGAGCTCGGCGCCGGTCGCCCACCGCTCGGGCAGGTCGGGGTTGGCGATGAAGAGCCGGCCCACGGCCACGGCGTCGCCGAGGTCGTCGTCGAGCAGCGCCTGGGCGCTCTCGCGGGTCGTGACCTCGCCGAAGCCGGTGTTGATGATGAACGGCCCGCCGAAGTCCTTGCGGATGCGCAGGACGGTGTCGCTGCGCGGGTCGGCCGACAGCACGCTCACGTAGGCCAGGCCGAGCGGGGCGATCGCCTCGGTCAGTGCGGCGTACGTCGCCTCGACGTCGGCCGGGTCGTCCTCGGTGCAGCCCTGGATGTTGTGGGCGGGGGAGAGGCGGATGCCGACGCGGTCGGCGCCGATCGCCTCGGCCACGGCCCGGGTCACCTCGATGGCGAAGCGGGCCCGGTTGGCCGGGGAGCCGCCGTACTCGTCGGTGCGCTGGTTGGAGCCGGGCGCGAGGAACTGGTGGATGAGGTAGCCGTTGGCGGCGTGGACCTCGACACCGTCGAGACCCGACTCGATCGCGTTGCGCGCGGCCTGCACGTACTCCTCGACGACCCCCGGGATCTCGTCGAGCTCGAGCGCGCGCGGCACGGGGTGGGGCTGCATGCCGCCCTGGACCGTGAACATCTCACCGGGCGCGGCCAGCGCGCTCGGGGCGACGGCGCCGAGGCCGTGCTTGTTGTCGGGGTGCGAGACCCGGCCGGCGTGCATCAGCTGGGCCACGATGCGCCCACCCTTGGCGTGGACGGCGTCGGCGATCCGGCGCCAGCCCTCGACCTGCTCGGGCGAGTGCAGGCCAGGGGTGTTGCTGTAGCCCTGACCCACGGCGCTGGGCTGGGTGCCCTCGGTGATGATCAGGCCGGCGGTGGCGCGCTGGGCGTAGTACTCGACGGCGAGGTCGCCGTGGACGCCGTGGTCGTCAGCGCGGCTGCGGGTGAGCGGGGCCAGGACGATGCGGTTGGGGAGCGTCCAGGCTCCGACGGTCAGCTCGTCGTACAGATCGGGCACGGGGACTCCTGAGGTTCGGGTTGCAGTACCCCGGGTGAACCTCGTGGGTGGGGCCGGGTGTTCCGTGAGTCATCTCACCGGAGCACAATCGTGGGGGTGATGACGCCGTTGCACCTGGGTGCCATGCACCCGATCGAGCAGTCCCTGACGCTGGTCCTGGCGTTCGGGCCGTTCGTCGTGCTCGGCATCGTGGTCGTCGTACGACGCCGCGCCGACGCCCGCGAGGCGGCCCGGGCCGAGGAGGCCCGAGCCGCCTCAGCGGCCGACGATCAACGCGAGAGGTAGTCGCGCCCGACCTTGTACTCGGCCTTGAGGGCCTTGAGCAGCAGGTCGCCGATGAGGCCCTCGAGCTTGCCGGCGACGATCGGGATCTTGACCTTGATGGTCAGCTCGACGGTCTCGACCGTGCCGCCGGCGTCGGTGGGCGCGAGGGTGGCGGTGCCCGACATGTCACCGGGCTTGCCGGGGATCGTGACGGTGACGTCGCCGTGGGTCAGGCTCGACCAGCTCTCCTCCTGCACGATGTTGGTCTCGTCGCCGACGATCTTCTTGGCGAACGACGGGACCCCGGCCGTCGGCTGCATCTGGTCGACCCGGACGGTCTTGGTGTCGCCGTCGACCTCGACGGTCGCGGTGACCTGGGTGACGCCCTGGAACCGGCAGACGTCCTCGCGGAACGTCGGGTCGGCGAGCATCGCGGCGACCTTCTCGACCGGGGCGTCGTAGGCCATCTCGTAGCGGATCGTCTTGGCCATCGTCAGTTCCCCTCCGCCAGCCAGGCGGCGCCGACGGTGTGCTCGACGTCCATGCCGTTCTTGATGTTGTCAGCCATCAGCGACTCGAGCTTGCCGCCGATCAGCGGCACCTTGACCTTGATGTCGAGCTCGACGGTCTCGGTGGTGCCCGTGCCGGCGGCCGTCAACCGGATGGTGCCGGAGGCGGTCGTCGGCTTGCCCGGGGTGAGGATCTCCAGGGTGCCGCCGGTCGCGTCGGCCCACGACTCCTTGAGCGTGACCTCGGTGGTGTCGCCGGCGATCTTCTTGGCGATCGCCGGCAGGCCCGCGGTGTTCTGCACCTGGTCCATCTCGAGGTCGAAGCCGCTGCCCCGGGGCGTCAGGGTCAGGTCGTGGGACACGACCTCCTGCGCGGCGCAGACCTTCTCGCGGAAGGCCGGGTCGGACAGCATGGCGAACACGGCGTCGGGCGGCGCGTCGTAGGACAGCGCGTGGCGGAACTTCATGGCGACATCATGCCCGCACGCAGTCAGCGCGCCTCGCAGGCCTTCACGGAACGGTCGATCGCCCGATCGCCTGATTCCAGGTCGAGAGAGATCACGTACTCGGCGGGCGGGGCCTCGATGAAGACCGTCTCCCCGAAGCGGTCGAACGTGACCTCGATCGGGGCGGTGGCGCGCCCGACGCGGTCGGGGGTGAGCCCGGCATCGGTGGCTGCGTCGAACAGCGCTCCCGCCGTGGTGCCCCACCCGGTCAGCACGCCGTCATCGTCGTAGCGCACGGTGACCGGCACCCGGGCGGGAGAGCCTGGTGCTACGCCGAGTGCCGCGAGCGTCTCGCCCCCGAAGAGCCCGGCGACGGCGGTCAGCGGCGCCGTGCTGCGGCGCCCCTCGTCGCGCAGCGACAGCAGCGCCGTGATCTCGGGTCCGATCCCGGCCTCGGAGGAACCGTCCCCGATCACCGCGGCCACCTGCTCGTCGCTCAACCGCCACCAGCACTGGCGCATCTGGAGGACGTTGCCGTCGTCGGCCTGGGCGTAGACCGCGCCGCCGACCGTGATGAGGTGGTACGTGACGGCACTGGGCTTGCCGTAGTCCATGACGAGCGTGCTGGAGCTGGACTGGTCGCTGATCCGGTAGGACCCCTCCCGGTAGACCGTCGTGCCGCCCAGCGCGAGGTCGGCCCGGAACCGACCGGTGTCGAGCCCGAGGAGCGCCGCCTGCAGCGCTCGCGCCGACGGCGGCTCGGCGGGCCTGGCCCGGGGACGCTCGGCCGGGGCGGGGGACACCGTCGGCGTCGGCGTCGGCGTCGGCGGCGAGGGGCTGGTGGACGTCGCGGAGGACGGGGCGGCTGGGGTCGACCCGGCGGTGCCACCGCACCCCGTGGCCGTGGCCACTGTGGCGAGCGTGACCAGCCCTGCCGCCGTCGCTCGCCAGCGCGTCGAGCCTGCTGCCATCCGTGCCCCCCGAGTGGTCGTACGTCGGCGACGAGCCTGCCACGACGTACGCCGCCCCGGCAGCGGATCGCCGTGGTTGGGTAGCCCGATGACCACGACGGACCGGCCCGACCCCGACGACGAGGCCTTCGTC
>CALRVO020000323.1:0-5226 GCA_943371595.1 Sphingomonas paucimobilis | reverse complement strand
GAGGTCGCCGAGGTGCTCGCCGGGCTGCGCGGCCGCGGCGTGCGCCACGACGCGGGCCGCGCGATGCTGCCGCAGGCGCTGGCCCACCGCGTGCTGGTCGCGATGGCCACCGGCGGCGAGTCGCCCGACGACCGGGTGCAGGACGCGGTGGCGCGCAGCCGACCGGTCAAGGACTACGCCAAGGCGGTCTGGCCGGCCGTCGACCCGCGGCGCCTGGTGTGGCAGCTGCTCAGCGACCCCGCGGCGCTCGCGGCGGCGGCCGAGGGCGTGCTCGACCCTGACGAGCAGGCCCTCCTGCTCTGGCCGAGGCCGTCACGGGCGCCCGGGTCGGCGCGGTGGTCGGCGGCCGACGCCGTGCTGCTCGACGAGGCCGGCGACCTCGTCACCCGCACCGCCTCGCTCGCCCACGTCGTCGTCGACGAGGCGCAGGACCTGTCGCCGATGATGTTGCGCGCGTTGGCGCGCCGCTCGTCGACCGGGTCGCTGACGGTGCTCGGCGACCTGGCCCAGGCGACCACGCCGTGGGCGACGCGCTCGTGGGCCGAGGCGCTGGCCCACCTGGGCAAGCCCGACGCCCACGTCGAGCAGCTCACCCGGGGCTTCCGGGTGCCGGGCGAGGTCATCGACTACGCCGCCCGGCTGCTCCCCCACGTCGCGCCCGACCTCGACCCGCCCACCTCCGTACGCCGAGCGCGCGGCGAGCTGACCGTGTCGACCGACCCGGTGGCCGAGGTCGCGGCGCGGGTCGGCGAGCGGCTCGGCTCGGTCGGGCTCATCGTGCCGGACGCGCGGGTCGCCGAGGTGGCGGCGCTGCTGGGCGAGGGCGGGGTCGGGTTCGCCCTGGTGGGCGACGAGAGCACCGACGAGGCTGCGTTCGACGCGTCCCTCGACCTCGTGCCGGCGAGCCTGGCCAAGGGCCTGGAGTTCGACCACGTCGTGCTGCTCGACCCCGCCGGCGTCGTCGCCGGCGAGCCCGACCGGGTGACCGGGCTGCGCCGGCTCTACGTCTGCCTGACCCGCCCGGTCACGTCGTTGACGCTGCTGCCCGACGGGCCGCTGCCGGTCGAGCTGGGCGCGCCGCCCTCCTAGGCCCGAGGGCATGTCTCCTTGGTCGGACGCGCGGCGCCAGCGCCGAGCAAGGGAGACACGCCCTAGCCGAGCCGGCCGACCAGCGCGCGCCCCAGCGCCGATCCCGACACCCACGCGGTCTCGACCTTGGACGTCGCGCCCCAGCCGTCGCCGCAGGCGGCGACGAGCTGGTCGCCGACCTCCTCGAGCAGGTAGGGCTCCTCGCGCTCGCCCGTGGGCCGGGCGATGCTCCAGCGGTGCAGGTAGGTCTCGACCGGCTCGTCGAGACCGAGCAGGTCGCGCAGCGCGGCGGTCATCGGGGCGGCGGCCGCCTGCGGCTCGGCGAGGTGGGGCGCGGCGAACTCCGGCGTCGAGTGGGCCACCAGCACGGGGGCGTCGTCGCCGCGCCGACGCCCGTCGTCGGCGACCCAGGCCAGCACGTCGTCGCCGTTGACGAAGGCGCCGTCGAGGTCCCACGTGCGACCGGGCCACCGGGCCGACAGCGCCAGGACGGGCTCGTAGTCGCGGTCGAGGCGGCGTCGTACGGCGTCGTGGGAGGGGTCGTCGGGCAGCAGCCGCACGGCCTGCGGGTCGGGCATCGCGAGCACCACGGTCGGCGCGTCGGGCAGGGCCTCGAGGTGGGTGCCGAGCTCGACGTCGAGGTCGGACCGGTCGGCGAGGTCCTCGACCAGCGAGCGCAGCCCGCCGGGCGCGCCCCAGCGCACCGGTCCGGTCTTGCTCTCGGGCTCGGCGCCCGCCTCGAGCACGCTGAAGGTGTCGGTCCACGGGGTGGCCAGGCCACGGCGCTCCCAGTCGGCGACCACGGCGCCGAAGCCGTCGTCGGTGACGGTGAAGTACGACGCCCCGAGGTCGACCGGACGGCCGTCGAGCCGCCGCGACGCCATCCGTCCCCCGACCCGCCGTCCGCGGTCGACGAGCCGCACCGCGACCCCGGCGGCCGCCAGCTCCCGCGCGCACGCCACCCCGGACATCCCTGCACCCACGACCACCACCGGTTCCATGGCCGCGATCCTGTCAGTCCCCCGACACCCACCAGGGTGACGCGTCAGGCGACGTCGCGGATCGGGCCGAGCCAGGCCTCGAAACCGTCGGTCGCGGCCGACCAGGGACCGGGCGCCTCGGCGGGCTTCAGCAACAGGTCGTCGAAGGCCTGCTCGAGGTGGGCCGGCGGTGTGCCGGTGCCGGACAGGACGATCCGGGTGTGGCGCGGCTGGTGGCCCCAGGGACGTGCGCGGCCGACGCCGAGCTGGCCGCCGGCGCCGTCCCAGGCGAGGACGTCGTCGGGACGGGTGGGGAGCCAGAAGCAGCCGCGCGAGCGGTGCCGGCCACCGCCGAGCAGGTGGAGGCCCTCGAGCAGCCGCGCAGGGTGGAAGGCGCGGTCGGAGCGCAGGTCGACGCGCCAGGAGCAGGGCGGGACCGGGGGCAGCGCCGCGGTGCGGGCCGGGTCGGTCCAGGCGCGGGTGCGGGCGTGGTCGTGCAGGCTCGCGCCGGCGTCGAGCAGCCTCGGGCCGTCGAGCTGGGCGGTCGAGGCGGCCAGCAGCGCGTCGGGGCGGGCGAGGTCGACGAGCAGCGACAGCCCGGCCGCGTCGACCGGGCCGTGCACCGCGATCGCGTCGGCGCCCTCGACGAGCGCGCACGCCACCTCCCCGACGCCGCGGCTGTCGTCGGGTCCCGCGTGCAGCCCCCTCTCGCGCAGCAGGTCGTCACCGAGCAGGTCGTCGGCGAGGCTCGGCCCGGCCACGGTCGCGACGACGGCCGCGACCCGGATCCGCCGGGCCAGCCGGGGGTCGCTCTCGACGACCGTGCAGACCTGGTGGGCCGCGGCCCCGACCGGCAGGTGCGCCACGACGCTCGCCCAGCGTCCGTCGGCCGCGAGGCGCTCGAGCGTCGGCAGGACGTCCTCGCGCAGCGCGCAGCTGGTGCACGCGTGCTCGAGGTCGACCTCGTGCCGCTCGAGCACGCCGGTCAGGTCGCTGACCGTGCGCTGGAGGACGTGGCGGCCACCGTCGGGCGACAGCACGATCTGGTGGCGCACGGCGACGGCGGACGGCAGGTCGAACTGGAGCGAGACCATCGTGGTGGCCATCGCGTCGGGGTCGACACCGGTGAGCAGGACGACAGGGGTCCGCACGGACACCTCCGGAGTGTGGGCTAGATGAGAACGGTTCTCATCATCACACGAGCGCGGCAAATGCCGCCACTGCCCCCACCACCGCGCCGGCGCAGCGGACCCGGTCGACCACCAGCAGCCGGGCGCGCAGGTCGTCGGTGTCGGCCCGCAGCCGGCCGTGCAGCGGCGCCGCGGCGACGGCCGTCGTGGCGAGCGCGACCGCGACGCCCGCGAGCCCGACCCAGCCGAGCACGGTGGGCCCGTGGACGACCAGGGCGACCCCGGTGGCGACGAGCCCGGCGTACAGGAGGGCGACGAGGGGGACGATGCGCCGGGAGTGCCGCGCGTGCGCGTCGTCCCAGGCGGCCGGGCCGACCTCGACCAGCGCCGGGTAGACGAGCGTCGTGACCGTGACCTGGAATCCGGCGTGGGCGGCCGCGACGAGCGCGAAGGCCACCTCGGGGGTCACGACAGCGCCGCCACGACCGCGGCCGCCGCCCGACGTCCGCTCACCATCGCCCCCTGGATCGACCCGGTGTCGCGGTGGTCGCCGCAGACGTAGAGGCCGGCCCCCAGGGCGACCGGCCGCTGGTCGGAGTAGGGCACCGGCTGGGCCGGCAGGGCGTGCGGCACCTCGTGGCGCGCCACGACCTCCCAGGAGGCCGGGTCGAGGCCGAGCAGGTCGGCGGCGTGGCGGCGCGCCGTCTGCTCGGTGACGTCGCGGCCGGGCCCGAGCAGCGCCGAGGCCTGCACGAGGTGGCGGCCGTAGGGCGCATAGGTCGGCGCCGCCTCGGACACCACGGCACAGTTGACGACCGGCCCGCGGGGCGCGGTGCGCCCGTCCACGTGGAGCAGCCGGCCACGCGCAGGCACGTCCTCGGCCGACCACCAGGTCGTGACGACACCCTTGGTGCGCGGGGCGTCGACCCCGGTGAGCGCGGTCGCCTCGGCGCCGCCGGTCGCGACGACCACCGCCCGCGCGTCGTACGTCGCCCCGCCGGCGTGGACGGTGCGCCCGGCCACGGCCTCGGCCGGCGACCGCAGCACCACCGGTCGCGAGAGCCGCCCCGCGAGCTGCTCCGGCAGGGCCTGCATGCCCTCGCGCGGCAGCCCGGGCACCCCGGTCGCGAACATCCAGATCAGCAGCTGCACGTAGTCGTCGGCGGTCGACCCGTCGTCCTCGAGCAGCACGCCCGCGAGGAAGCGGTCGAGCACGCGCCGCAGCAGCCCGTCGACCCCGGCCCGGTCGAGCGCCTCGCCGCGGGTCAGCTGCTCGCGGTGGGCCAGCACCTGCGACAGCGTGCGACGGCGGCGCGGCACCGCCAGCGGCCGCAGCCAGCGGGCGACCTCGAGCAGCTCGCGCGGGCGACGCAGGCCGGCGGCGAGGGTGGACGGGACCAGCCCGGGCGCCCGCAGCGGGTGGCCCAGCCGGACCCGCGAGCCGTCGTCCGTCGCGGCGACCACGCCGGCGGCGAAGGACTGCAGACCGAGCGCCTCGACGTCGACGACGCGCGCCACCTCGGGGTAGGCGGGGTTGAGCAGCTGGAAGCCGCGGTCGACCTTGAACCCGTCGACCACGTCGGTGCGGATCCGGCCGCCGACGGCGTCCCCCGCCTCGACGACGACCACCTCGAGCCCGGCGTCCTGGAGCGCGACCGCGCACCTCAGCCCGGCGAGGCCGGCTCCGACCACCACGACGTCCGCATCCATGGCCGAACCCTCTCAGCGTCGCTCCCGGGCGTGCCTCACCCCCCGGTCCGGGCCGGTTCTACGAGTCCGCGAGGACCTGCTGGCAGGACGGGCAGGTGCCGAAGAGCTCGACGGTGTGGCTGACGTCGGCGTAGTCGTGCTCGGCGGCCTGGGCCGACGCCCAGCGCTCGACCGCGGGGCCTGCGATCTCGACGGTGCGGCCGCAGTGGCGGCACACGAGGTGGTGGTGGTGGCTCTGGCTGCAGCGGCGGTAGACCGCCTCGCCACCATCGGTCTTGACCGCGTCGACCTCGCCGAGGTCGACCAGCGCCTGCAGG
>CALRVO020000322.1:0-5229 GCA_943371595.1 Sphingomonas paucimobilis | reverse complement strand
TCGGGCACACGGTGGTTGAGGTGCGAGGAGCTCTAGCGACGAGCCTCGAAACCCCCGCAGCGGACCCTGCCAGGGTGACCACCGGGTTGGCAGCGTCGCTCACCTGGTCTCGAGGCTCCTCGCTAGCGCTCGTCGCACCTCGACCACCGTGAGGGTGCGTGCCCGATCCTCGGCATGTGCGGGCGTCCGTTCCGGGTCAGCCACGCGGGTTGGCAGCGATCCGCTCGTCGATCTAGACCGAACGTGCCGGGCGGGGAGCAGGACCCGACTCAGACGACGTACGACGCCCCGCGCCGCAGCTCGTCCGCGGCGCGGGTGACGACCCGGTCGATGAGCTCCTCGCAGGTCGGCAGGTCGTCGATGACGCCGACGACCTGGCCGGAGGCGAGGACGCCTGCGCCGGTGTCGCCGTCGACGAGGCCGGCCTTGAGCATCACCGGCGTGTTGGCGGCCAGCGCCATCTGGCCGAGGGTGCGGCCCTGGGTCTTCTTCATCGCCCGGCCGTCCTTGGCCAGCTGCACCCAGCTCATCTGGCTGTCGCGCTTGAAGTCGAGGGTGCGGCGCACGGTCGGGCCGAGGCGCTTGACCGCGCTGGTGCCCTCGAGCGACTCGACGAGGTCGGTGCGCAGCATCCGGTGCGGCATGCCGTCGACCTTGGCGGTCACGACGGTGCCGGTGAGGTCGTAGCCGAGGTAGAGCTCCTTGACCGCCTGCGGTACGGCGCTGTCCTGGGTGAGCAGGAAGCGGGTGCCCATGCCGACCCCGGCGGCGCCGTACGACAACGCGGCGGCGAGACCGCGGCCGTCGAAGAACCCGCCGGCGGCGATCACCGGGATGTCGACGGCGTTGAGGACGGTGGGCAGCAGCAGGGTGGTCGGCACGGCGCCGGTGTGACCGCCGCCCTCGCCGCCCTGGACCATCACGGCGTCGGCGCCCCACGAGGCGACCTTGACGGCGTGCTTGGCCGCACCGATCGACGGCATGACGACGATGCCGTGGTCCTTGAGCTTGGCGATCAGCTCCTTCTTGGGGGCCAGCGCGAAGGAGGCGACCTTGACGCCGTGCTTGATCAGCAGGTCGCAACGGTCGCCCGCGTCACCGGCGTCGGCGCGCAGGTTGACGCCGAAGGGCTGGTCGGTGCGGGCCTTGGTCTCGACGATCGCCTTCTCGAGCTCCTCGAAGGTCATCGTGGCCGACGCGAGGATGCCGAGCCCGCCGGCGTTGGCGGTGCCCGAGACCAGGCGGGGCCCGGAGACCCAGCCCATCCCGGTCTGCACGACCGGGTGGCGTACGCCGACCAGGTCGGTGAACGGGGTGCGGATCAGCTGCTCGATCATCTCGGGGTCCCTGCGGAGGTGTGGGTCGGAGGAGCGCAGCGGGGGAGGCCCGCAGCTTCGTGGGGTGGGGTCATCTCGGGACCTCCTTGAAGCGGAAGCCCTTGGGGTCGAGGACCTCGGTGATGATGACCTGCTCCTCGGCGGTCGGCAGCCGCGTCTCGGGCACGTCGGCCAGGTCGCCGAGGTCGAAGCCGGTCGCTTCCTGCACCTCGGCGGTCGTGACGCCCGGGTGCACCGACAGCAGTCGGACCGTGCGGTCGGGGCCCCCCACGTCGAGCACGCCGAGGTTGGTGACGATCCGGTGGATGTCGTTGAAGCGCTCGGCGGCCGGGCCGGCCGCGGCCGCCCGCTTGGGCCCGACGCCGGAGACGATGTCGACGGCCTCGACGAAGACGCGGGTCGAGTGCTTGGGCACCCAGTAGGACGTGCGGTTGTTGACGGTGTTGCCCGGCGCACCGCGCGAGCCGAGCAGCTGCCGCTTGGGCCGCGCGAACGGCCCGATGGCGGAGATGTTCTGGTTGCCGTCGCGGTCGACCTGGGTGGCGCCCATCATCACGTGGCGCTTGCCGTGGGCCACGACGTCGAAGACCTTGCGGAACGGGATCCACCCCTCCACCACGTCGGCCTTGGCGAACAGCGGGGGAGTGCCGGCCAGGAAGAGCGACTCGCCGTCGCTGATCACCAGGTCGGGGTTGGAGGTCAGCTTGGCCAGGCGGACCCCGAGCATCGGCATCGTGCCCATGGGGCTGGCGAAGATCTCGCCGTCGTCCTTGAACGCGTCGGCCACGGCCGCCGCGCAGACGTCGGCGCGGGTGCACTCACTCATGCCTGCTCCTCGGTGAAGGCCCGGACCGCGGCCTGGTAGGCCGCCTCGTCGCCGGACAGGAACCGCTGCTCGAACGCCGCCCAGTCGTCGTCGCTGCCGCCGGCCGCCGTGGCGTAGGCCCGTTGGAACTTCTCGTCGCGGGCGTAGTCGGGACGGCAGTCGGTGAAGTGCGCGCCGTTCGGAGTCTCCACGACACCGGTGACGAGCATCCGGCTCAGCAGCAGCCGCTGCACCGGGGTGTCGACGGTCAGCCCGGCGGTGTCGACGACCTGCTCGACCGAGACGTAGGTGCGCTCGGCGGCCATCGCGAAGAGGTCGTCGAAGTAGGGGTCGGGGCCCAGGTAGGTCGCGTTGCCGTGCATGTCGGCACGGTTGAGGTGGACCAGCGCGACGTCCAGGGTCAGTGCCGGTACGGCCACGAGCACCTCACCGTCGTCGTACGGCGAGGCGACGGTCTTGATCCACGGCTGGTTGACGAGCACGTCGGAGCCCAGCCCCGCACGCATCGGCAGGAACGGCAGCCGCTCGGCGGCGGCCTTGAGGCCGGTCTGGAACATGCCCTCGTCGAGCTCGACGACCTCGGGGATCGTGCCCTCCTGGCGCGCTCGCTGGAAGTGGGGCTCGAGCGGCACGGTGTCGAGGGACACGAACGCGTAGACCAGCCGGCGGATCTTGCCGGCGCGGGCGAGCAGCCCGACGTCGGCGCCGCCCCAGCTGACGATCGTGAGGTCCTTGAGGTCCGAGCGCAGGATCGCGCGCACCAGCGCCATCGGCTTGCGCCGCGGGCCCCAGCCGCCGATGCCGATGGTCATGCCGTCCTCGAGGGAGGCGACGACCTCGTCGATGCTCATCCGCTTGTCGCGGGGTCGCCTGGTCACTGGTTGCCCTTCGCCTTGTCGGTGCCCGCGAACGTGTCGCGCAGCTCGTCGCTGACGCCCATGAGGTTGAGCTCCATGGTGAAGCCCTGCTCGAAGCGGTAGCTCTTGTTGACGTCGATCGGGTCGATGCCGTTGAGGCACTCCTTGGCCGCGCGGACCACCCGGGTGTCCTGGGCCGCGATGTCGGCGGCGACGCGCATCGCCGCGTCGTCGAGCTCGGCGCGGGGCACGACCTCGAGCACCGAGCCGAACTGCACCAGGTCGGCGGCCTTGATGGTGCGGGAGGTGAAGTAGAGGGTGCGCATCATGTGCTGCGGCACGAGCCGCGCCATGTGGGTCGCGGCGCCGAGGGCGCCCTGCTTGACCTCGGGGACGCCGAAGAAGGCGTCGTCGCTGGCCACGATGCAGTCGGCGTTGCCGACCAGGCCTACGCCACCGCCGAGGCAGAAGCCGTTGACCGCGGCGATCACCGGCACCGCGCACTCGTAGACCGCCTTGAAGGCCGCGAAGCAGCCCCTGTTGGCGCCGAGCAGCGCGTCGAAGCCGGTCGTGCTCTGCATCTCCTTGATGTCGACGCCGGCGTTGAAGCCGCGTCCCTCGGCCCGGAGCACGACGACCTTGGTGTCGAGGTCGGTCGCGGCCTCGTCCATCGCGGCAGCGACGTCGTACCAGCCCTGGACGGTGAGGGCGTTGACCGGTGGGTGCTCCATCGTGACGACGCGGATCCCGTCGTCGCGCAGGGTCGAGGTGATCGTCATGGGGCTCCTGTCGTGACCAACCAAGCAAGTGCTTGGTAGGGTACCAGTCATGCCGCTCAGCCTCGACCTCTCCGGACGCGTCGTCCTCGTGACGGGCGGCGCCAAGGGCATCGGCCGCGGCCTCACCGAGGCGTTCCTCGCCTCCGGTGCGACCGTCGTGACCTGCGCACGGTCGGAGTCGCCGACGGTAGACGGCGCCGAGCACCGCGTCTGCGACGTGCGCGACCCCGAGGCCGTCGACGCCCTCGTCGAAGCGATCGTCTCCACCCACGGCCGGCTCGACGTGCTGGTCAACAACGCCGGCGGCGCGCCCGCGACCGACGCGGCCACCGCCTCGCCGCGCTTCCACGACAAGATCGTCGGGCTCAACCTGCTCAGCCCCCTGCTGGTGGCCCAGGCGGCCAACCGTGTCATGCAGGGCCAGGACGGCGGCGGCGCGATCGTCAACGTCTCCTCGATCTCGGCGCACCGACCTGCCCCCACCATCGCCGCGTACGCCGCCGCGAAGGCCGGCCTCGACTCCCTGACCCGGAGCCTGGCGATGGAGTGGGGCCCCGCGGTGCGCGTCAACGCGATCGACGTGGGCCTGTGCCGCACCGAGCAGACCGACGACCACTACGGCGGCGACGAGCGCGTCGCCGCGATCGAGCGCACCATCCCGCTGGGCCGGATGGCCACCCCGGTCGAGGTCGGCCACGTCGCGGTCTTCCTGGCCAGCGACCTGGCCTCCTACGTCTCCGGCGCGCGCGTGACCTGCGACGGCGGCGGCGAGCCCCCGGTCTTCCTGCACATCCCCTGAAGGAGCACACCCCATGTCAGCCCCCAGATCAGCACTGTTGGACGGCCGCGTCGCCATCGTCACCGGAGCCGGTCGCGGCATCGGCCGCGCCCACGCGCTCGAGCTCGCCCGTCACGGCGCCAAGGTCGTGGTCAACGACTTCGGCGTCTCGCTGGCGGGTGAGAAGGAGGAGTCGCCGGCCGACGAGGTCGTCGCCCTGATCCGCGAGGCCGGGGGAGAGGCGGTGGCCAACGGTGCCGACGTCGCCGACTTCGCTCAGGCCGAGGCGATGGTCCGCCAGGCCATCGACACGTTCGGCGGTCTCGACGTGCTGGTCAACAACGCCGGTTTCGTGCGCGACCGGATGCTGGTCAACACGTCCGAGGAGGAGTGGGACGCCGTCGTCCGAGTGCACCTCAAGGGCCACTTCGCGCCGTTGCGCCACGCCGGTGCCTACTGGCGCGCCGAGGCCAAGGAGGGCCGTCAGCGCGCCGCCCGGGTGATCAACACGAGCTCGGGGGCGGGCCTGCAGGGATCGGTCGGGCAGGCGACCTACTCCGCCGCCAAGGCCGGCATCGCCGGTCTCACCCTGGTCGCCGCCCAGGAGATGGGCCGCTACGGCGTCACCGTCAACGCCATCGCGCCGGTCGCG
>CALRVO020000321.1:0-5234 GCA_943371595.1 Sphingomonas paucimobilis | reverse complement strand
CGACGGCGGCGAGGATTACGAAGGCGATCACGGCGTTGAGGAAGGCACCGAAGGAGTTGGCCCGGTCCTCGAAGACGTTGGAGGCCGAGTCGGGCATCTGGGCGGTCAGCCAGCTGGTGAAGGTGGTGACCACGCTGCCGAAGGCCGTGCCGATGATGACGGCGACGGCGAGGTCGACCAGGTTGCCGCGGAAGAGGAAGTTCTTGAACCCGTCCATGGGAGCTCCTAGGGAGAGGGTGCGCCGAGTGACGCCCGGAGGAAACGCGACGACGCTAGCGCGGCGACCACGCGAACGTCACGACTGCCCGTGATACGGCGTCCGCCAATCGGCCGAGCTCGGCGTCGGTGACGCCGAGCACGACCAGGCGGCCCGGCAGCCCGGTCGGTCCGGTCGCGTCGTCGGGCGCCGGCACGGCGAGCACCACCGCGGACCGTGCGACGGTCTCGGTCTCCCCGGCCTGGGGGTCGGTCGCGACGAGGTCGACCTCGTCGCCCACCCGGAGCAGGGCGACGGCCCCGGCGTCGGGCAGGCGGACGGGGGTCGCGCGCAGGTCGGGCCGGTCCCCGGTCATGGCGGGCCCGACCAGGGCGACCTCGGTCACCGGCTGTCCTCGGGTGAGGGGGGTCGCGAGCACCCGCCCGCCGGTGTCGAGGGCCAGGCCGTCCGGCGCCGTGCCGGGGGCGAACTCGGCCGTCGTCAGGTCGTCGGCCCCGAGCGGCTCACCGGCCGGCAGGTCGCGCGACGCGACCACCACCGGGACCGTCGACGGCGGCGTGTCGCTCGTCGCGGCCAGGGCCGACCCGACCGCGACCGCGGTCAGCGCGGCGGCGAGCAGTCGGCGCCGACGCAGCACGTGGCGGCGTACGTCGCCGAGCAGGGCGGCGGGACGGCTCAGGTCGGGAGACATCCCACGACGCTAGGCGAGCCGCAGCGGTCGTGCTGCGGCTCTCCACAGGCCCGGGAGGGTCCGTCAGGAGGAGGTGGTCGCCGCCGGCTTGGAGTCGGACTTCGCGGCGGGCGCGGACTTCGTCTCGGACGTGGACCCCGACTTCGAGTCGGACTTGGTGTCGCTCTTGGTCTCGGTCTTGGTCGAGGCGCCGGACGAGGACGACGAGCCCTCGGGCGCGCGGCTGTCGGTGCGGTAGAAGCCCGAGCCCTTGAAGACCACGCCCACGGCGTTGAACAGCTTGCGCAGCCGGCCCTGGCACTCGGGGCACTCGGTCAGCGAGTCGTCGGTGAAGGACTGGACCTGCTCGAAGGCGTGTCCGCACTCGGTGCAGGCGTACTGGTAGGTCGGCACGGGAGCTCCTCGGAAGGTGGGGCGGGCGTCAGGCGGAGGTGTTGGCACTCGCGCCTCACGAGTGCCAATGCTACGGCACGGCAGAATGTTCCGCACGATGACGGACACCACGACCGACCACCCGGCTGCCTCCTCCCCGGCTGCCCCCCGCCCGCGCGGCCCCCGGTGGTGGCGACGTTTCCGGTTGCTTCCCCGACCGCTGCGGGTCTCGACGTACGTCGCCGTGGCGCTGACGCTGGTCCTCGTCGCCAGCCTGCTGACGGGCGTGGTGCTGCTGCGCCGGTCCTTCCCGCAGACGGCCGGCGAGATCGAGGTGCCCGGGCTGGCCGGCGACGTCGAGGTCGTCCGTGATGACCACGGCATCCCGCAGATCTATGCCGACACCACCGAGGACCTGATGCGTGCGCAGGGCTACGTGCACGCGCAGGAGCGCTTCTACGAGATGGACGTACGCCGCCACGCGACCGCGGGACGGCTCGCCGAGATGTTCGGCGAGGACGCCCTCGAGACCGACGTCTACGTGCGCACGATGGGGTGGCGCCGGGTCGCCGAGGCCGAGCTGCCGCTGCTCGACCCCGCCACCCGCGTCGCCCTCGACGCCTACGCCGCCGGGGTCAACGCCTACCTCGACGAGCGCGAGCCGAGCCAGGTCTCGCTCGAGTACACGCTGCTCAACGTGCAGGGGCTCGACTACCGCCCGGAGCCGTGGACCTCGGTCGACTCGCTGGCCTGGCTCAAGGCGATGGCCTGGGACCTGCGCGGCAACATGGTCGACGAGATCGATCGCAGCCTCACCGCGGCCGCCGTGGGCGAGCGCCGGGCCGAGCAGCTGTGGCCGGCGTACCCCCTCGACGACCACGCGCCGATCGTCGGGCAGGGCGCCGTGGTCGACGGCGTCTTCGAGCAGGACGCCGACACCTACGCGACCCGGCTGCCGACCCGGCCGGCGCCCTTCGCCGACCCCGACGTCGCCGCGCAGCTGCGCTCGCTCGCCGCGACCACCGGACGGATGCCGGCCTGGCTGGGCCGCGGTGACGGCCTGGGCAGCAACAGCTGGGTGGTCTCGGGCGAGCACACCGACACCGGCGAGCCGATCCTGGCCAACGACCCCCACCTCGGCGTCTCGATGCCGGGCGTGTGGATGCAGGTCGGGCTGCACTGCCGCACGGTCGGCGAGGCGTGCCCCTACGACGTCGCCGGGTTCTCGTTCTCGGGCGTGCCCGGGGTGATCATCGGCCACAACGCCGACATCGCCTGGGGCTTCACCAACCTCGGCCCCGACGTCACCGACCTCTACGTCGAGCGGGTCGTCGGCGACAGGTGGCGCCACGGCGGCGAGCTGCTGCCCCTCGAGCAGCGTGAGGAACGCATCGAGGTCGCCGACGGCGACCCGGTCACCATCACCGTCCGCTCGACCGACCACGGGCCGATCGTCAGCGACGTCGACGACGAGCTGGCGCGGGTCGCCAGCGACGCCGGCGTGCCCCGGGGGAGCGCCGACCGGGCCGAGTACGCCGTGTCGCTGTCGTGGACCGCGCTCACGCCGGCGCCCACCGCCGACGCCATCCTGGCCCTCGACCGGGCCCGGGACTGGACGTCGTTCCGTGCGGCGGCCGCCGACTTCGCCGTGCCGTCTCAGAACATCGTCTACGCCGACCGCGAGGGCCACATCGGCTACCAGGCCCCGGGCCGGGTCCCGATCCGCAAGTCGGGCAACGACGGGCTGACCCCCTCGGCCGGCTGGCGCCCCGAGAACGACTGGACCGGCGAGTACGTCCCCTACGACGGCCTGCCCAGCGTGCTCGACCCCGACGAGGGGTTCGTGGTCACCGCCAACCAGGCCGTCACCGGCCCCGACTACCCCTACTTCCTCGGCGCCGACTTCGACCGCGGCTACCGCTCCCAGCGCATCCGCGACCTCGTCGAGGAGCAGGTCGCCGACGGCGGCACCGTCTCGGTCGACGACGCCCTCGCCACCCAGCGCGACGTCCGCAACGACTGGGCGGCGACGCTGGTGCCCCACCTGGTGCGGCCCCGCCTCGCCGCGACGTACGACGACGACGGCCAGCGCCTGCTCGACGACTGGGACCTCACCCAGCCGGCCGACGGCCCGCAGAGCGCGGCTGCGGCCTACTTCAACGTCGTGTGGCGCAACCTGCTGGCGCTGACGTTCGACGACGAGCTGACCGGCGACCAGCGGGCCGACGGCGGCGACCGGTGGATCGCCGCGGTCGGCGACCTGCTCGAGCGCCCCGACGACCCGTGGTGGGACGACGTGACGACCGACGTGGTCGAGACCCGCGACGACATCGTGCGCACCGCGCTGCTCGACGCCCGCGACGAGCTCACCTCGACGGTCTCGCCCGACCCCGACGACTGGACGTGGGGCCAGCTGCACCGGCTCGAGCTCGACAGCTCGACCCTCGGCGAGTCGGGCATCGCCCCGGTCGAGCACCTCTTCAACCGCGGTGGTTGGGAGGTCGGCGGTGGCGGGTCGCTCGTCGACGCGACCGGGTGGGACGCCCGCGAGGGCTACGAGGTCGCCACCGCGCCGTCGATGCGGATGGTCGTCTCGCTCGCCGACCTCGACGACTCCCGGTGGATCAACCTCACCGGCGTCTCCGGCCACGCCTACCACCCGCACTACGCCGACCAGACCGACCTGATGGTCGAGGGCCGCACGTTGCCGTGGGCGTTCTCGCGCGAGGCGGTCGAGGCCGCGGGGGAGGACACGCTGACGCTGGTGCCGGCGGGCTGACTCGGCCATCTCCGTCGCGTGACGGGGTCAGAACCGACGCAACCCCGACGGGGTCACCGCTGCGGTGACGGGCCGGTCGTGCGGCTCGACGGGCACGTCGCGCCCGACCTCGTCGTCGTAGAGGGCCACGCAGGTGAAGGTGCCGACCGGGACCCGCCCCAGGGCGCGGTCGTAGGAGCCGCCGCCGCGCCCGAGTCGCAGACCGGAGGACGAGACCGCCAGGCCGGGGACGACCACCACGTCGGCGGTGCCGACCGCGTCGACGCCGAGACGGCGTGAGGTGGGCTCGAGCAGGCCGAAGCGGGCCGGGACGAGACCCGCGTCGCCGTCGTACGCCGCCCAGTCGAGGTCGCCGTCGGGCAGCAGCACCGGCAGCACGACCCGCTTGCCGGCCGCGACCAGGCCGTCGAGGAGCCAGGAGGTGCCGGGCTCGCTCCCGATCGAGACGTACGCCGCCACGGTGGCGGCCCGGCGTACCTCGTCGGTCGCCAGCAGGTGGTCGGCCAGGGCACGCGCAGCGCGTCCGAGCTCGGCGACCGGCAGCCGGTGGCGGGCCGTGGTGAGCTGGTCGCGCAGGGCGAGCTTGGCGGGATGGGCGGTGTTCTTCCCCCGGTCGGGTTGTGACGACGGCACGACGGGAGCCTAGGCTCCCCGGTATGGGTAGTCCCGCACTGAAGAGGGCGCGCGAGAAGATGGCGAGCGCCGGCGTCGACGAGGTCGCGATCGACACGTTCGCCCACTACTTCCGGCTCCTCGAGCACGGCGAGACGGGCATGGTCCCCGAGGCCACGATCGACCCGGTCGACATGCCGTCCCTGGCCGACGTCGAGGTCTCCGACGAGGTGGCGGCCGAGGCGATCCGCCACACCGTGGTGATCAAGCTCAACGGCGGCCTCGGCACCTCGATGGGCATGAGCCGGGCCAAGTCGCTGCTGTGCGTGCGCAAGGGGCTGTCGTTCCTCGACATCATCGCGCGCCAGGTGCTCCACCTGCGCCAGGAGCACGACGCGACGCTGCCGCTGATCTTCATGAACTCCTTCCGCACCTCCGCCGACACGATGGCCGCGCTGGGTCGCTACGACAGCCTCGCCGTCGACGGGCTGCCGCTGGAGTTCCTGCAGAACAAGGAGCCCAAGCTCCACGCCAAGGACCTCTCGCCGGTGTCGTGGCCCACC
>CALRVO020000320.1:0-5236 GCA_943371595.1 Sphingomonas paucimobilis | reverse complement strand
GACGGCGACCTGGTCGTGCTGGTCAACGGGCTCGAGGTCGACGTGCCCGTCGTCTCGGTCGGCGGCACGGTCTACGCCGAGCTCCCGTTCACGACCTCGTTCGCGGAGGTCAACCCGGCCGACTACGGCGCCCCCGACCCGGCCGGGCTCATGGATCCCGACACCGGTCTGTCCACCTGGCTGGTGGAGGCGACGGACGTCGAGAGGGGCGACCGGGTCCGCGACGGCAGGGACGTGCTCAGCTCGTTCTCCGGCACGTTGCCCGGCGCGGTCGTGGACGCCTCGATCCCGAGCGCCGACGAGGCGGCCGACTTCCCGGTCACGTTCCTCCTCGACCAGGACGACCGGCTGCGGTCGGTGGAGGTCTCCGGTCCGTTCTACGGCGCGGACGCCACGGTCGACTACACCGTCGACGTCGACGACTACGGGACCGAGCAGGACATCACGAGGCCGTGACCGCGCCCGACGCCCCGCGCCAGGCGGTCGACCCGGCCGGTCGGCTGCTGCTCGCGCTGGCGGCCGTGGCGGTGGGGTTCGCCGCGGCGGACAACTACGTCGTGGTGCTCGCGCTCCCCGACATGATGGGCTCGGCCGGTCTGTCGGCCGAGGACCTGCAGAAGGCCGCGCCGATCATCTCCGGGTTCCTGCTCGGCTACCTGGCCATGCTGCCCCTCATCGGGCGGATCGCCGACGTGCGTGGCCGGTTGCCGGTGCTCGTCGGCTCCCTGGTCGTCTTCGCGCTCGGCTCGTTGGTGACCGCCACGGCGTACGACCTGTCGAGCGTGGTGGCCGGGCGCCTCCTGCAGGGCGTGGGCGCCGGGGGGCTGCTGCCGCCGACGCTCGCGCTGGTCGCCGACCTCTACCCGCCGCACCGGCGCGGGGTCCCGCTCGGCCTGGTCGGTGCCGTGCAGGAGCTCGGCAACGTGGTGGGCCCGGTCTACGGGGCCGTGGTGCTGGCGTTCGGGAGCTGGCGCACGATCTTCTGGATCAACCTGGCCGTCGGTCTCGTCCTGGCCGTCGTCGTACGCCGGCAGCGTGCGGTCGGCGCCGACGTCGACCTCACGGCCCCACGGCACACCGACTGGCCGGGCCTGGCGCTGGCGGTGGCCGCCCTCGGGTGCCTGGTGCTGGTGATGACCCAGCCGGCGCGCCTGCTGGCGGGGGTCACGGTGGGACGCGCGTTCCTCCCGGTGGCCGGCAGCAACCGCTGGCTCTCCCCCCTGGCGCTCGCCTGCTTCGCCCTGGTGCTCCTGCTGGTGCTGCGCTGCCTGACAGCGCGAGCGCCGTTGCTCGACCTGCGCTCCTGGGGAGGTGTCCTGGCCGAGGTCGACGTGGTGAGCGCCGTGCTGCTCGCGGTGGCGCTCGCCGGGGTGATCCTCGCCTTCGCGACCGCCGACCCCGAGGTGGAGGTCTTCTCCCCCGCCGGCCCGTGGTTGCTCGGCCTGAGCACGGTCGCCGCCGGGCTCTTCTGGCGTCGCAACCGCTCGGTCGCCCACCCGCTCGTGCCCCCGCACGCGGTGAGCGCGACGCCGGCCTGGGGCGCGCTGGTCGTCAGCTTCCTGGTCGGCGCCGCGGTGATCGCCGCCCTGGTCGACATCCCGGTCTTCGCCCGGCTGACGGTCCACCACGACTCCCAGCTGCTGGCCGCGCTGGTGCTGGTGCGCTTCCTCGTCGGTCTGCCCGTCGGGGCGTTCGTCGGCGGGTGGCTGACCCACCGGCTCGACGCCGGGGTGGTGACGGCCCTGGGGATGACGGTCGCGGCGGTCGGCTTCGGATGGATGTCCCGGTGGCCCTTCGACGCCCTGGAGAGCCCCGTCGCCACCGTGCCCCTGGTCACCGCCGGCGTCGGCATCGGTCTGTCGATGGCCCCGGTCAACGCCGCGCTGCTGTCGGCCACGGCTCCGACGGTCCACGGGGTCGCGAGCGCCCTGCTCATCGTGGCGCGCACGGTCGGCAAGCTCGTCGGCATCAGCGTGCTCACCAGCATCGGGCTGCGCCGCTACTTCGCGGCGCAGGCCGACCTCCCCGCCCCGATGGAGGTGTGCGGCGAGGGGGACAGCCGGTGCCCGGAGTTCAGCCGGATCCTGCAGGACGCCGGACTCGTCCAGCTGCACACGATCTTCCTCGGCGCGGCCGTCTGCTGCGTCCTCGCGGGGCTGGTCGCCCTGGCGGTCTTCCGTCACGCCGACACCCGGGCGGTGCGCACCTCGGTCCTCGAGTCGGGTCTGGGCTGACCGGGCTGGGCTGACCGGGCTGGGCTGACGGGGCCGCCGCCGCAGTGACCTTGGGCCCTGCCGCGCCACCGCACCGGGGGCGACGGTGGAGGTGATGCCCCTAGGAGCTGCTGCCATGGACCTCGCGACGATCCCGACCACGATGGCGGCCTGGACCGTCGACGTGCCCGGCCCGGTCGACGGCAGTCAGGTCGCTCCGGGCCCGCTCGTGCAGGTCTGCCGGGAGGTCCCCCGGCCCGGGCCGGACGAGGTGCTCGTGCGGGTGACCGCCTGCGGGGTCTGCCGCACCGACCTGCACCTGTGCGAGGGCGACCTCACCCCGCGGCGCCACGGTGTGGTGCCGGGGCACCAGGTGGTGGGGCTCGTCGCCGCCCGGGGGACCGACGTCACCGGGCTGGACGTCGGGCAGCGGGTCGGCATCGCCTGGCTGCGCCGCACCTGTGGCGAGTGCCGCTGGTGCCGCTCCGGCGCCGAGAACCTCTGCCCCTCCTCGTCCTACACCGGCTGGGACCACGACGGGGGGTTCGCCGAGTACGCCACGGTGCCCGCCGCCTTCGCCTACCCCCTCCCCGACGACGTACCGGACCTGCAGCTGGCGCCCCTGCTGTGTGCCGGGATCATCGGCTACCGGTCGCTTCGTCGTGCCGAGCTCCCGCCGGGTGGTCGGCTGGGCATCTACGGCTTCGGCTCCAGCGCGCACGTCACCGCGCAGATCGCCCTCGCCCGCGGGGCCGACGTGTTCGTGATGACCCGCAGCCGCGACGCCCGGGAGCTCGCCCGCAGCCTGGGCGTGACCTGGGCCGGAGGAGCGGACGAGGCACCACCGGTCCCCCTCGACTCCGCCATCGTCTTCGCGCCGGCCGGCGAGCTCGTGCCGACGGCGCTGGCCGCCCTCGACAGCGGCGGCACGCTCGCCCTCGCCGGCATCCACATGTCGGCCATCCCCGCACTCGACTACGACCGCCACCTCTTCCGCGAGCGCACGCTGCGCAGCGTCACCGCCAACACGCGGGCCGACGGCGCCGAGCTGCTCCGCCTGGCGGCCCACCTGCGCCTCGACGTGCGGGTCACGGCCTACCCCTTCGACGCGGTCGGGCGGGCCCTGTCGGACCTGGCCGCCGACCGGGTCACCGGCTCGGCGGTGGTGACGCTCTAGCCCTGTCCTAGTCCTGGCGCCACGCGAGGTCGCCCTCGGGGGGGACGGCCGGGCCGACGTGGTCGACGTAGGCGTCCGGCCCCGGGAAGAACAGGCTCTCGTGGCCGTCGTCGGACCACCGGACCCGGTAGGGCGGCGAGCCGTCCTCGTGCTCGACGCCGAGGACCTCGGCGTCGCGGACGGGCCCACCCACGGTGCGACTGCGGATGACGATGCGGTCCCCCGGCTCGGCGTGCATCAGGCCGGCCCTGCTCGGTCGGGGTCGTCGTCGTCGCCGCTCGGGAGCTCGTCGGGGGCCAGGATGTCGCCCGGCCCGTGGTGTGCGGACAGGTCGTCGACCAGCACGTAGACGTTGTCGGTGTCGGACCACTGCTCCACGAGCGCCGCGGCCTCCTCCTCGCTCTCGCAGAGCTCGCGGACCAGCAGCTGGTCGTCTCGGAAGATCCGCACCTCGATGGTGGGTGCGCCGATGTCGTACGGCGTTCCTGCGGGCATCGCCGGTGCCTCCTCGGTCGGGGTCACACGACAGCCTCGACCCGTCACCGACGTGGGGGCAGAGCCCAAAGTCCCGCGGAGGACGGTCTGGTGGAGCCTAGGGGACTCGAACCCCTAACCCCCTGCTTGCAAAGCAGGTGCGCTACCAATTGCGCCAAGGCCCCTGGAACGTGGGCGACAGGTCAGCGGGACGTGGCCTTGGTGACCGCGTCGGTGGCCTCGGCCCACAGGGCCTGCTCGGTGCGGCCCTCGGTGATCTTCTTGCGAGCGACGACGGCGCCGGCCGCAGCGGCAACGAGCAGCAGGATCTTCTTCATCGTGGTCGCCTCCAAGGCGTCGTGCTCCGGGTGGGCCTAACAGGACTTGAACCTGTGACCTCTTCCTTATCAGGGAAGCGCTCTAACCGTCTGAGCTATAGGCCCGCACCGCCCCTCACGGGGCGGCATGACTTTATCCCACCGCGGGAGATGCCTCCCAATCGGTATCGCCAGTCAGTTGTCTTCGGCCAGCGTGACCTCGACGCCACCGAGCAGGGCGGCCGACATGTTGTAGAGGAACGCACCCAGCGTGGCGATCGCGGTGATCAGGACGACGTCGACCGCGGCGACGAGCATGGTGAAGCCGAGGACCCGGTCGGTGCCGACGTAGTCCTCGATGTCGAAGTCGGCGGTGCCGGGCTCGTCGATGACCTCCTTGACGGTGTCGTTGATCGAGTCCCAGACCCCGGCCGCGCCGATGACCTCCCAGATCATGGCCACGGCGACGACGGTGACGATGCCGAAGGCGATCGAGAGCAGGAACGCGGTCTTCATCACCGACCAGGGGTCGATGCGGGTCAGCCGCAGCCGCGCACGCCGCGGACCACGGGGCCGCGCCTTGGCGGCCGGGGTGGACGACGTGCCGGGGGCCGGCGCGGCGTCCTTGCCGTTGCTGGAGGTCGCCGCGGCGAGCTTGGCCTGGATGCGCTCGGCGAACCCCGCGCGGACGGCGGTGTCACCCGACCCCGGCGTCGGCGCGGTGCCGGGAGTGGGGCCGGAAGGAGGGCCGGTCGGCTCGCGACGGTCCTCAGCAGGCTTGGCCTGGCGCCCCGGGGCGGGGGTGCGCGGCGCTGCCGGCGGCTGGGCCGGCGGTGCGGGCCGATCGCTCATCAGGCATCATCCTCACCCGGGTCGGGGGCGTCCGCGGCGGGCGCCTCGACGGTGATTGTGTCATCCGCTACCACATCCGCCGAAAACTCCGACCCAGCGACACCCCCGTCCACCTCGGGCTCGACCTCCTCGTCGATGCCCTCCTGCTCGGCCACCTTGGCCTCGACGGACCGGGCGACGACGCCGACGCTGTCGCCCTTCTT
>CALRVO020000319.1:0-5240 GCA_943371595.1 Sphingomonas paucimobilis | reverse complement strand
GGCGTGAGGTCAGCCGACGGTGACGGGGTGCCGGACCACGGCGTCGAAGAAGTAGCCGGCCGCGTTGTACGGCGTCACGTCGGGCTGGGTGCGACCGGCACGGTCGGTGGCGCGGGCCAGCAGCGTGTAGGAGCCGGCGCGCGGGCGGTACCAGCGCACCGACCACTGGGTCCACCCGGTCCCGCGGTCGCCGCGGTCACGGCCCCCGCCGGTCGGCGCGCTCCGCTCGAGGTCGGCGCGCTGCCAGGTGGCACCCCCGTCGAGGCTCACCTCGACCTCCCGGATGGCTGCTGCCCCGCTCCACGAGCGACCCGTCAGCGTCTGGGTGACCCCCGCGGGCAGGGTCGCGCCGAACGGCAGCTCCCACGCCGAGCGCACGGGGTTGACGGTGAGCGCGGGTGAGTCGGCCGGGTAGTCGCCGCCGGTGAGGCGGTAGAAGGTGGTGTTCCAGGGCGACGTGAGCTCGCGCCGGGCGACCTCGAGCGAGCCGAGCCACTTGATGCTGGCGATGCCGACCCAGCCCGGCAGCACCAGCCGGAGGGGGAACCCGTGGTCGGGCAGCAGCGCCTGGCCGTTGGCCCCCCAGGCCAGGATCGCGTCGTCGAGCGCCTTGGCCACCGGGAACGGGCGGCGGACGCGCCCGTAGTCGACGCCCTTGTCGACGTAGGGGTCGTCGAGACCGGTCGCCTGGATCGAGACCGCGTCGGGCGACAGACCGAGGCGCCGCAGCACGTGACGCAGCCGGACGCCCTCCCACTGGACGCTGGCGACCGAGCCCAGCTTCCACGCCGTGCCGCTGGCGGCGCGGCCCTGCTGGCTGGCGAAGAAGCTGCGCCCGTTGCCGGTGCACTCGTGCACCGAGGTGAGCCGCGTGTGCGGCAGGGCCTGGAGGTCGCGCAGGCTCAGCGAGACGGCGTCGGACTCGGAGCGCGGCATCGCCAGACCGTCACCGAAGACGCGCAGCGCGTAGGCGGCGGGGTCGATCGTCGGCGTGACCGTGTGGTTGCGCACGAAGAGATCGCGCTGCGGGGTGAGGTAGCGCCGGGGGTCGACCGAGTCCCAGCGCATCTCGGCATTGGTCCCGTAGTCGTAGAACCGTGAGGGGGGCAGCGGCTTGCGGATCGACGGCGCCCCGGCGGCCGCCGGACGGGCCGTCTGGACGGCGGTCGCCGCCACGGGGCCGGCGGCAGCGGCGGTGAGGACGGTACGGCGCGTCGCGCCCGGTCGCGAGGTCATGCCCGCAACTTAACACGACCAAGTCAGGTAATTTAATCAGACAAACGGTTCCTCGCGCCGGCCGTCACGCCAGCAGGGCCCGTACGGCGGCGCGCGCGGCCGCCGGGTCGGACGCGGCGAGCGCGGCCTCGGCGGCCTCCTCGCACTGGTCGTGGGTGACCGAGGCCAGGCGCGCCCCCACGGGCCGCGCGGCGGCCGCGGCCATCGACAGCGAGGTGACGCCCATGCCGACCAGCGCGCAGGCCAGGAACGGGTCGGCGGCGGCCTCGCCGCAGACGCCGACCGGCTTGCCGGCCCGTCGTCCGGCCTCGGCGGTGATCGCGACGAGCTGCAGCACGGCGGGCTGCCAGGGGTCGGTGAGGTGGGCCAGGTCGGTGGCCATCCGGTCGGCGGCCATCGTGTACTGAGTGAGGTCGTTGGTGCCGATGGAGAGGAAGTCGACGACCTCGAGCATCCGGTGCGCGAGCAGCGCGGCCGACGGCACCTCGACCATGACCCCGGCCTTGAGCCCGCGCCCGCGCACCGCGTCGGCGAACTCCGCGGCCTCGGCGACCGTCGCCACCATGGGCGCCATCACCCAGGCCTCGGTGCCGGTGGCGCGCGCGGCGGCGGCGATGGCGTCGAGCTGGCGCGTGAGCAGACCGGGGTTGCCGAACGACAGGCGCAGCCCGCGGACGCCGAGCGCGGGGTTCTCCTCGCCCGCCAGGGTCGCGAAGGCGACGGGCTTGTCCGAGCCGGCGTCGAGGGTGCGGACCACGACGTAGCGACCGGTGAAGGCCTCGAGCACCTCGGCGTAGATCTCCGCCTGCTCGTCGACGGTCGGCTCCTCGGTGCGGTTGAGGAAGCACAGCTCGGTGCGGAAGAGCCCGACCCCCTCGACCGGCGCACCCGTGGCCGACCGCGCAGAGTCACCGTCGGCGACGTTGGCCAGCACCTTGACGGCCAGACCGTCGGCGGTCGCACCCGGCCCGGTCCAGGTGGCGAGCGCCGCGCGCTCCTCGGCGTCGGCAGTCACCAGCCGCCTGGCCTCGTCGGGGTCGGCCCCCAGCGAGACCGTGCCGGTCGTGCCGTCGACCAGCACAGGGGCGCCCGGCTCGAGCCCCAGCGCGCCGGCGACGCCGACCACGCACGGGATGCCGAGCTGGCGGGCGATGATCGCGGTGTGGCTGGTCGGCCCCCCGCGCTCGGTCACCAGGGCCAGCACGACCGTCGGGTCGAGCCCCGCGGTGTCGGCCGGGGCGAGGTCCTCGGCCACGAGCACCGATGGCGCCTCCGGGGTCGGTACGCCGGGCTCGGACTCGCCCACGATGCGCGCGACCAGGCGCTTCTCGATGTCGCGCAGGTCGGTGACGCGCTCGGCCATCAGGCCGCCCATGGTGGTGAAGGCCCCGACGAACTGCTCGATCGCGTCGTGCAGCGACCGCAGGAGCGGGCTGCCGCCGCGCAGGTTCTTGCGCACGGCACCGCGCAGCCCGCGGTCGCGGGCCAGCCCGGCGCTGGCCGAGAGGACCTCGGCCGCCGCACCGGTCGCCTGGGCGGCCTTGGTCGCGAAGCCGTCGGCGACCAGGACGACAGCCTCGTCGTAGGCGGCCAGGGCGGCCTCCGCGTCGGCGTACCCCCCGTCGCCGAAGGCCGTGACGGCGTCGGTCGAGACCTCCCCCCGGGCCAGGACGGCGGGGCCGTAGGCGACTCCTGGGACCACCGGAGTGCCGGTGAGACCGAGGGGGGCGGTGGGTGCGGAGGTGCTGGCGTCGGTGACCACGATCACAAGTTACCTGCCCGCACCCCTTGACAGTCAACAGATACGGGCATAAAACAACACATACAAAGATTGTGAGGGAGGTCACCGTGTACGCAGAAGAACGTCAGCAGTCGATGGCCCGGCTCGTGGAGCAGCGTCGACGGATCTCGGTGTCCGCGCTCGCCGCGGAGTACGACGTCACCACCGAGACCGTGCGCCGCGACCTGTCCCAGCTCGAGCGGCTCGGCGTCGTGCGCCGGGTGCACGGAGGCGTGGTGCCCGCCGACGCCCTCGCTCCCGTCGAGGCCGGGCTGGGTGAGCGCGACCGCACCAACACCGACCTCAAGGACCTGATCGCGAAGGCCGCCCTGGCCCTGCTGCCGCCCGACGGTGCGACGGTGCTCCTCGACGCCGGCAGCACCACGGCGCGCCTGGCCGCGGCGCTCCCCCACGACCGTCGCCTCGTCGCCTTCACCCACGCCGTCCCCGTCGCGGCCCGCCTGGCCACGCTGCCCGCCGTCGAGCTGCACCTGCTGCCCGGGCGGGTGCGCAGCGCGACGCAGGCAGCGGTCGGCTCCGAGACGGTGATCGCCCTGTCCCGGCTGCGCGCCGACGTGGCGTTCGTCGGCACCAACGCGCTGACCGTCGGCCACGGGCTCTCGACGCCCGACTCCGACGAGGCCGCCACCAAGCGCGCCCTGGTCGCGGCCGGCCGACAGGTCGTCGTGCTCGCCGACTCCTCCAAGATCGGCCAGGAGTCGACGGTCAGCTTCGCCGCGCTCGCCGACGTCGACGTCCTGGTCACCGACCCGGGCATCGGCACCTCCGCCCGGCGCGCGCTCGAGAAGGCCGACGTCGAGGTGGTCGTCGCATGAGAGGCCTCATCGTCACCCTGACCGCCAACCCCAGCATCGACCGCACCATCGCCCTCACCGGGCCTCTGGTGCGCGGCGCCGTCCACCGCACGGCCTCGGCCTTCTCGCAGGCCGGCGGCAAGGGCGTCAACATCTCGCGCGCCTGCCTGGCGGCCGACGTCGCGACGACCGCGGTGCTGCCGGCCGACGCCGACGACCCGTTCGTCCACGACCTCGCCGCCGCCGGCATCGGCCACCACCTGGTGCACCCCGACGGGCCGGTGCGGGTCAACCTGACCGTCAGCGAGCCCGACGGCACGACCACCAAGCTCAACAGCCCCGGCGCCGACGCCAGCCCCGAGACGCTCGGCGCGCTCGCGAGCGCCCTGCACGCGCTCGCGGTCGACGCCGACTGGGTCGTGCTGGCCGGCTCGCTGCCGCCCGGTGCTCCCCCCGGCTGGTACGCCGACCTCGTGGCCGACCTGCGCACCGTCACCCGCGTCGCCGTCGACACCAGCGACGAGCCGCTGGTGGCGCTCGTCGAGCGGCTCGGACCCGACTCCGCACCCCACCTGATGAAGCCCAACGGCGACGAGCTCGCCTCCTTCACCGGGGGCGACGCCGCCAAGCTCGAGGCCGACCCGTACGCCGCGGCGGCCGCCGCCCGCACCCTCGTCGAGCGCGGCGTCACCGACGTCCTGGCCACCCTCGGGGGCCACGGTGCCGTGCTGGTGACCGCGGAGGGCGCGTGGCACGCCACGCCGCCGCCCACCGAGGTCGTCAGCACCGTCGGCGCCGGCGACTCCAGCCTCTTCGGCTACCTCCTCGGGGGCCTGCGCGGCCAGGACCCCGCCCACCGTCTCGCGCTCGCCGTCGCCTACGGCAGCGCGGCCGCCGGTCTTCCCGGCACCACCATTCCGCAGCCCACGCAGGTCCGACCCGACCTGGTCGTCGTGCGCGAGCTGCACCCACCTCTGGAGAGTGACCGATGACCGACCTCATCACCGCTGACCTGGTCCGGCTCGACGCCGACCTCGGCAGCGACAAGCACGACGTGATCCGGGCCCTGGCGGCCGTCGTCGCGTCGGCCGACCGGGCGACCGACGTCGACCGGATCGTCGAGGACGCCCTGGCCCGAGAGGCCAAGTCGGCCACCGGGCTCAAGGACGGCATCGCGATCCCGCACTGCCGCACCACCGGGGTCGACACCCCCACCCTGGTCTTCGCCCGGCTCTCACCCGGGGTCGACTTCGGCGCCAAGGACGGCCCGGCCGACCTCGCCTTCCTCATCACCGCCCCCGAGGGCGGTGACAACACCCACCTGCAGATCCTCACCAAGCTCGCCCGGGCCCTGGTCAAGACGGACTTCACCGACGGCCTGCGCGCCGCGACCACGCCCGACGAGGTCG